>NZ_JTLI01000006.1 GCF_000799075.1 Cetobacterium sp. ZOR0034 | reverse complement strand
CATTTCTGGCATTTTGTTATTTTCATAACTTCTGACTATTTTCTCTATTCGGTTGTTAATGTCCTTTTCGTTCTTCATCTGCGGTGTTTCCCGCTGACAAAAATTATAGTACCATAAATTTTAAACTTCGTCAACAACTTTTTTGTTTTTTATTTTAACTTCTCCACAATTTCCAGTTTTAATTTTAGATTTAACTTATTTTTTCGTTTTACTACAATAATAATATAAAAAAATCTTTTTTTGTTTTATAAAAAAATTTATGTTAAAATTGGTATTAGAATTACATCAACTTAAGGAGGATTTTATGAATATAGTACTAATGGAACCAGAAATTCCTTACAATACAGGAAACATTGGAAGAAGCTGTGTTCTTACAAACACTACACTTCATCTTATAAAACCTTTAGGGTTTTCTTTAGATGAAAAACAAATCAAAAGATCAGGTCTTGACTATTGGGATATGATAGACTTAAAAGTCTGGGAAAACTACGAAGAACTAAGAGCGGCATATCCTGATTCAAATTTTTATTTTGCTACAACAAAGACAACACAAAAATATTCTGATGTTAAGTATGCACCTAATGACTTCATCGTATTCGGACCAGAATCTAGAGGAATTCCTGCGGAAATCAGAGAAGCAAATGCAGAAACATGTATCACAATTCCAATGATAAAGATGGGAAGGTCATTAAATCTTTCAAACTCGGCTGCTATTGTTCTTTATGAAGCTCTTAGACAAAATGACTTTGATTTAGGAGAATAGGCTTATGATTTCACTTATAGTTGCAATGGATAAAAATAACCTTATCGGGTATAACAACTATATGCCTTGGAATATCCCAGAAGATTTAAAACTCTTTAAAGAGATTACAACAAACAACATTGTAATTATGGGAAGAAAAACTTTTGAATCCATAGGAAAAGCTCTTCCTGACAGAATTAATATTGTTTTAACAAACAACACAAACTTCACTTCTAACAATATAGAAGTTTTTAATTCTCCAGATAAAGCTTTAGAAAAAGCCAAACATCTACAAACACAATTAAATAAAAAAATATTCGTTATCGGCGGAAAATCAATATACGAATATTTTTTTCCTCAAGTTGAGGAGTTACATATATCTCATATAAAAGGAGACTATAGTGGGGATACTCATTTCCCAGAGATAGATCTTTCGACTTTTACCTTAATCAAACAAATCGAATTCAACAATTTCGTATATTGTCACTATTTAAAAAACACTTGTAATTTTTAAAAACGTATGTTATATTACACTAGTAATTTTGAAAAACTAGGGAGGATTATATATAATGAACAGATTTAAATTATCACTATTAGCACTAATTGCTAGTCTAAGTGTTTCTACAATGGGAGCATCGATAGATCATATACAAAACTACTCAGCTGAGTACGGAGCTAACCCTGCACAACAAGGAGCTATAAACGTTGGATCTACAGTTTACTTTAACCCTGCTGGTCTTATGAGATTAGAAAACGGAACTTATTTCGTAGGGGGAGTTCAGTACGCTTTCGGGGATCAAAATATGCAGCAAGATGGTAGAGACTTCTCAACTAACTTGTCTTCTCCAATTCCAAACTTCGCTTTATATAAGAAAACAGATGATGGAGCATACTTCTGGACAGTTGGTGGAGTAGGTGGAGGAGCTACTCTTGAGTATAAGGATAGTATTCCACTTAGCGTTGCTGGGATTGATTTCAATCAATTCTTGAGCAACACTAATATAGAAGGATCAAATATGTATGCTCAAACAACTTTAGGAAAAGCATACAACTTAACTGACAAATGGTCAGCCTCAGTTGCTCTTAGAGGAGTTTATGGAAAAAGAACTTTAAAAGCTAAGTCAAATGTTGATACAAATATAAACGCAGGCGATTTAATAGGAAAGCCTGGTTTGAAACTCCCTTTAATCAAAGCTGGTGAAGCCTCTATCGATTCTGAAAGAACTGCTGTTGGTATCGGAGCTCAATTTGGTTTAAACTATGCACCTAACGATAGATTAAACATCGGATTCAGATATGATTCAAAAGTTAAAATGAAATTCAAAACAAAATCAGATGTAAACGACAATACTTATGGTAATGCTATTAGTATTCCTGATATTATCGAAATCCCTAGCATTGGATTATCTGATGCACTACTTGGATTATACCCAGTTTATAAAGATGGACAAAAAATAAGAAGAGACTTACCTGCTTTAGCTGCTTTAGGAGTATCTTATAAAGTAACTGATCAATGGACAACATTCATCGGTGGTAACTACTACTTCAACGAATCAGCTACTATGGATAGAATCGGAAAAACTTCAACTGACTACGATAACGGATGGGAAATCTCTGTAGGTTCTGAGTACTGGTTCACAAACCAATTCGCTTGGTTAGTTGGATTCAACTACGCTGACACTGGAGCACCAGATAAGAGTTTTGCTGCAACTGAATACGCACTTGATTCAACAATGGTTGGTACTGGAGTTAAATACAGACCAAACGAAACTATGGAATGGACAGTAGCATTTAACCACTACTTCTACGACACAAGAACTGTTGAAAATATAAAATACGAAAAAGAAATATCTAGTATAGGTATTAACTTTGTAAAAAAATTCTAATTTTTTAGGAGGCCTTATGCCAAAAAAAGCTATTTTTAAAAGAGAACAAATACATGCAAAAGCTTTTGAAATGTTTGTTAAATACGGTTTAGATGAAATAACAGCAAGAAATTTAGCTAAAGCTTTACATTGCTCACCAGCACCTATCTATAGCTGTTACACATCTATGGATGAGCTTAAATTAGAGCTTATCGAAAAAGCAAAAAACATATTTATGGAATATGTTATGAAACCTGAAACAGATATGGTTTTCCTTAATAGCGGTATCGGACTTTGCACTTTTGCAAGAGAAGAGAAACAATTATTCAAATCTATATTTTTAAGAGATAACTCTTATGCTAATCTATTAAAAAAATTCAGAGACTTAATGAAAGTTGAAATGGAGAAAGATGAAAGATTTAATAATCTTCCCACTGAATTTAAAAATGATTTATTTTTAGATTGCTGGTTATTCGGACATGGTTTAGCTACTCTAATTGCTACAGACTACTTTGAAAATCCAACAAACGAATTTATCAAAGATAAACTTTTAAACAGTGCTGCTCTTATGCTTTATAAGAGATTAGATGATTTTAGAGCAAACAACAAATAGTATTAAATAATAAAAAAGAGACAAATCACATTGTCTCTTTTTTTTCACCATTTTTTTCTAAAACTTCACTCTCTAAGAATTCATTTTTCTCAATTTTCAAAGAATATTTCGTTCCTAATCCAAATATAATAGTTAATATAGAAGTTATAAATATATATGTAAATACAATATAGTAAAATACGCCTTGAGCTAAATACATCGATAAAGTCACTAAGACTCCAAATATAAAATCTATAAAACCATCTAATATCAATATTCTCTTTATAACAACTAAAGTCTTGTTATGGTTGATTCCATCGTCTTCATATATTTTTGTCACTATATGGCTTATTCCTCTAAACATTAAAAAGGTTCCTATGTAAAATATAATAAGATAGCCTCTAAGTTCAACCTTCGAAGCAATAACCTTTTCAATAGCCAAACTAACCTCATCAATTAAGTTCTTCTCGGCTACAAGCAATCTCTCAGACAGTAGAATCCATCCTGAGAAAACTTCGATTATACCCCAAAAGAAAATCTCACCCCAATGAAATTCTCTTTCTCCTATTCCAGAAAAGGAGTATATTAAATTTCCAATTCCTGTCATCAAAAATAAAAATCCCAAAACTTTCACAATATCATCTAAAAATATTCCATTTCCTAATATTACAATCGCTGTATAAATTAAAAATAACACTCCTATTATAACATGATAAAACCATTGCTCTCTCAAAGAAACCCTTATTTTAGCTGTCATTTCTTTATACATTATCTCACCGCCATTTTTAAGTTAAAGTATCCTAAGAATTTTATACTTAAAAGTAACAACTTTTCCTCTTTATACAGTTATCCTTACCACAACATTTAGAATATAACTTTTATATCTTCTGTTGCGAAATATTTCATTCCATTTTTTATCTCGTGAATAGCTTTTATTTTCTCACCTTGGGATAATTTTTTACTAAAAATTTTTTCAAAGCCTGAAAGCTCTCTTTCGTCGACAATTTTTATATTATCTAATATTTTATAGCTATCTTCTATATAATCATATCCATCATACTTTACCTTATTTTTTCCAATTATCAAATCATACTCTTCTCCGGTTTTTAATGCTTCACCTATATAGATATAATAATCCCCCCCTTCCTTTCTTTCCTCTTTATCTCTAACCACACACACTTTTTTCCCTGTCATTCTATTGTATAACTCTATTGTCTTTATGACTGTTTCTATTCCTCTTCCTATCTCGCAATTTACAACAACTTTTTTCTTCTCTTTAAATACAGTTCTAAGAATTCTCTTTTGTAAAGAGTTATATTCTAAATCTCCAATTAAAAATGTTTTTATATCCCTAAATAAACTTCCTGCTTCAATAGCTAGACTTTTGAACTCTTCATTTTTCTCTATTAAAATATGCACATTATAATTTTCTTCTTTTTTTATAATTTTTTCAACTTTAACATTAAAAGTATATCCATAATAGTCCTTCATTTTTTTTAATAAAACTTTTGTTTGATTATCTAAAAATCCAACACTATTTTTTCCGCTATTAATAGAAACATCCTCATTTATAAATGTAATATTTAATCTCTCATTTTCAACATCTCTTCTTGTATAAAATATCGATTTTATAGGAAATTTTAAATTGTATAAAGTTTGATATTCCGAGTAATTATTTAAAGTTTTTATCGAAGGTTTTATATCCTCTATAAAGATTTTATATTGATATTTGTCCTTATAAGTTTCCATTTTTAATTTAAAAGCTACGTCAATCTCTTGGTTATTTAAAATTGTTTCTAACATATCTTCACTGTTAAACCAAACACAATTTTTTATTTCTACTCCATCTTTTATTAAATCCATCATCAAATGATTTTTTTCTTTTCCTATCGCTCTAAAATTTGAATACTTACAATTTCTTATCGAAAACAAAGGTGAAGCATTTCCAAATCCATATGGTTCTAATAACGATAATTTATCCATTAAATCAAAAGATATCTTAATCATCGAAAGTTCACAATCTATTTTTATAGGTTTTTTCGTATCTTCATTGCTTAAATTTTCAAAAGCATACTTATCTATTCTTTCTGAAAACTCCTCTATATTTTCAATTGGAATTGAAAAACCTGCAGCTCCAGCATGCCCTCCATACTTAACAAACAACTCTCTCATAGAATTTAAAGCTTCTATCATATTAAATGCCTCTATACTCCTACACGAAGCTGTCGCTATGCCCTCTTCAGGTTTTATCTCCATTATAACTGTTGGCTTATAGTATCTATCTAATATCTTCGATGCCACAATCCCTATTACCCCATGATGAAATTTCTCTTCCGCAACAACAATTACACTCTTTTCATCCAATTTTTTTTCCTCTATTTTTTCAATAGCCTTTTTTAAAATATCTTCTTGTATCTCTTTTCTTTCACTATTCTTATTTATCAACTCATATATTAGATTATCACAAACCACATGTGAATCGCTTACAAATAGTTCTACAGCCATCTTTGCATCTTCTAATCTTCCTGCAGCATTAAAAATTGGTGCGATTATAAAACCTACATCATATGTATCAAATTTCTTATCCATCGGATTTTCATACAACCTTTTCATAAGCATATTTAACCCTTGCCACTTACTACTTTTTAATAACTCTAATCCCCTCTTAACCAAAAGCCTATTCTGACCTTTTAATGGCACGATATCAGCTATAGTTCCAATAGCAACTATATCTAAATATTTATATATATCGTTCTTTTTCCCTAATTCTTTATACAAAGCTAAAAGAAGCATAAAAGCTGTACCAACACCTGCAAAATATTTATAATCGCTTTTATTATCCTCTCTCTTGGGATTTATAACTGCGTATGCTGATGGTAAAACATTATTTATCTCATGATGATCCGTTATTATCATATCCATTCCCAGCGTATTGGAATGACTAACCTCGTCAATTGAAGATATACCACAATCTACTGTTATTATTAAATTTCCTCCCTCTCCTGCTATGTATGTCAAAGCATCCTTATTCAAACCATACCCCTCATCTCTCAAGGGAATATAATATCTCACATCTATCCCTATCTCTTTTAATGCTAAATAGCACAAAGAGGTAGAAGTTATTCCATCAACATCATAATCTCCATATATCCAAACACTCTGATTTTTGTCTCTGGCCTCTAATATTCTTTGAACCCCCTTATCAACATCCACTAACTCACTAGGATTCATAAGATTTTCTAGAGTTCCATCTATAAAAAAATTTATTTCATCTTTTGATATGACTCCTCTATTGTAAAGTATCTGTTCTATATCTCTATCTAATACTATATCTTCTTTTTTGAATTCTTCAGATTTATATATCCATTTTGTATTTCTCATTTTGCCGTCCTTTTAATTTTATTATTAATTGTATATAGCACTATAAAAAGCATATGTATAAACAATTTCCTCTATCTCTCTTTGGAATTTTTCATCTGTTATTGTCTCCAATTTAAGATCTCCATCTAATTCAAAGTTTAAATTTTTGACCACTTTTTCACCATATAAATACTCTATTAAGGTTTTTAAAATCATTCCATTATTTTTTTCATATACATTTTTTAAGTTCCTAGTTCCCTCTTCTATATTCTTGGCTGAATCAAAATATTCCTCTTCTCTTCCTTTTATTAACTCTTCTGGAATTCCCATCAAACCAACTTTTCCAAACTGAATGCTTTCTTTATCAAATCCACTTTGAGTATACATAACTGTATATATCAACGATTGAGGAAGTATATAATTTCTTCTTGCTTTTTCAACATCTTTTCTATAATATTTTGGATAAATATAGTGCAGTAAATTTTTATATCTATAAAATTCCCTTTTATATTCAGACACTTTATCAAAGGCTTCTTTATAAAATTCACTATCTACAAAGCTATTCATTATTGTTATTTTATCTTGAACACTTTCCGAATCTAAATCAAAATTACTACTTTGAACTGCTACCTCCAAAAGTTCTGATCTACCCAACTTTCCAATTTCAGTTAATGCATTTTTTAAAACTTCCTCTTTATAAGTATTTTTTATTTCAAAATCATTTAACGAGTTCAAATAACTCCTTACAACATAATTACTTGTAAAGAAAATATTATAGTTTGCTAACTCCCATGGGTTTTCAATTTTCTTATTCAATTTATTATAAACCATATAATACAATCCCATTTTCGGATTCTGTGGATACAACTCTTTAAATTTGTTGTAATCAGCTATAAATCTCTTTTTATTTTGTAATTTTATGTATATATCTAAAAGTAAACTATCTATACTTTCATCTCTTTTAGTCGTCTTTTCAAGTGTATCTTTAGCCTTTTTATAATCCTCTAATTGATAATATATTCTTGCTATTCTGAAAAGTGCTCTATCTTTCAATCTTAAATCTTTTATCACTCCATAGTTATATATAGCTCTTGGAAAATCTTTACTCTGCTCAAAAGCTATCCCTCTGTAAAAACTCAATCTCATCTCGTCACTATTTACATCTGTTGTTAACTCTATAACTTTTTTATTCTCTTCTAATCTCAACAAGCTCTGAATATAAATTTGCTTTCTATCATAATTCAATTCTTCAAAACTTCCCACTTTATCTAAAACAGCTATTACACTCTTGTATTTTCGTTTTTGATAAAAATAATCACTTAATTTGTTAAGTTCATCCACACTCATCTCATTTAAAGATTCGAAATTATTGTCATATTTAACTTCATATATTTTTTTATATTTTTCATTTGTTTTCTCTAATATTTTTAACGCCTTTTTTTCATAAGGTTCTAATTGTGGATCGTAATAATCTAAAACTAATCTCTTAAAATATTCATTGGATTTTTCTAAATCATTTTTTTTAAGATAAATCTCACCAGAAAAATAATCACGTCTATATTGAAAATAGTTCGATTTTTTTACCTCTTGCTTCACATATTTCTCAGGAACATAAACGGCTCTTGAAAAATATAAAAGTGCATCATCTAGTCTCCCCATATCCATATAATTTTTTGCAATATAAAATTTAGCATAATTGCTTCTTAATGGATATGAATATGGAAAATTTTTTTGATAAATTTCATAAAAAAACAAACTGTTTTTATAATCTCTTTTGTCATTAGCTTCTAAACCTTTATTAAAGAATATATAATCATCAACATTGTATGAAAAACTTTTAATTCCAAGGGTCATTAGCAATATTATAATTTGTAAATATCTCATTTTTCACTCCTTATAAGTACTTTATATTTTATTATATCATATAATTTTTACTAAAAAATTTATATTTTATAAAAAAAATAGTTGAAATTATTTTAAATCTGTATAATAATAAATAATGTTATAATTTTTGTGGGAGGTGATATTTTGGGAATTATTAAAATTTTAGACGAGTCTCTTTCGAATATGATTGCTGCCGGTGAAGTTGTTGAAAATCCAGCAAGTTTAATCAAAGAACTTCTAGAGAACTCACTTGATGCAGATAGTAAATATGTTAAAATAGATGTAAAAAAAGGTGGGAAAGATATTAAATTTACCGATGATGGTAAAGGAATGTCTAGAGAAGATCTTCTTCTTTGTATTGAAAGACATGCTACTAGTAAAATCGCTTCTAAAGAGGACCTTTTTAATTTAAATACTTATGGTTTTAGAGGGGAAGCTCTTTCTTCTATTGCCGCTGTTTCCAAAATGATTATTTCAACAAAAAGAAAAGATGATTCCATTGGTTATTCAATCAATGTTTCGGGTGGAAAAATAACAAATCTAAAAGAAATTCAAAAAAGTTCTGGTACTGAAATAGAGATTAAGGATTTATTCTTTAATACTCCTGCAAGATTAAAATTCTTAAGAAAAGATATGACTGAAAATACCAAAATAAAGGAAATTGTTTTACAAGAGGCGATTGCAAATCCAAGTGTTTCTATTATACTTTGTATTGATGGCAAAGAAAGCATTCGTACAAGTGGTAACGGAATAGAAAACACCCTTATTGAACTTTTTGGAGTTTCTGTGCTTAAGAATTTAAAAAATGTTGAATTTGGTTATGTTGGTAACCTTTCTTTAACTAGATCTACTAAAGATTTTATTTTCACCTTTGTTAATAGTAGACCTGTTAAATCTAAAATTATAGAGGAAGCTTTAATTGATGCCTACTATACTCACCTTATGAAAGGGAAATACCCATTCGCTATAATTAATTTAAAGGTTGATCCTAAATCTATCGATGTTAATGTTCATCCTTCTAAAAAAATTATTAAGTTTTCAGATGAAAATAAAATTTATCATGAAATTTACTCTGTTGTTAATTCAGCTTTAAATATTAACAAAGATTTTACTACTCCAATTTTGGAAGTAAAAAAGCAAACTGTTGATTTTGATGAGCTCGATATTAATGAAGTGAAAAATTTAAATAATCAAAAAAATTCTTTTGAAAATTTTGAAATTAATGATATAAAAAGAATGGAAGATGTAAAAGAGGAAAATAAAATTTCTTTTGAAGAAAATAATATGTTTTCTAAAAAGAAAGAAGTTTCTAGTTTTGAATTGCCAAGTAAATTTTCTCCTATTAAAACAGAAGGAAAACCATTGGCTCTTACAATAGAATCTTTAGATAACTATGCTGAAAAAGAAGTCAAAAATATAACTTCTTCGAATTCTATAGATTCTATAGAAAATAAAATTTCGAATATTAAAGAGGATGTTTCAAAAACACCTTTAAAAAATATACGAATCATAGGACAATTTTCAAATTCTTTTATCTTAGTTGAAGAGGATGGCGATTTAATTATTTATGATCAACATATTGTTCACGAAAGAATTCTCTACGAACAGCTTAAAAGCGAGTATAGTCAACATAAGATTTCTTCACAAACCTTACTCGTTCCTATAAAAGTTTCTTTAACTTTAAAACAGATTGAACTTCTAAAAGAAAAAATTAACTTTTTTGAAGATTTTGGCTTTGAAATAGATCAATTTAATGATTTAGATTTTTTAATTAGATCTGTCCCTTCTTTGAAAAGTAAAGATTCTTTTGAAAATATTTTTTTCGAAGTATTAGAAGGATTAAATAAGGTTAACTCAAAAAATGAAGTTATCGAAAGTATGATTATTTCTATGTCTTGTAGAAGCGCTATTAAAGCTAACGAAAAACTAACTATTTCCGAAATGGAAAAACTTATATTAGATCTTCATAAGATAGGTCGGTTCACTTGTCCTCATGGAAGACCAATAACATTTAAAATAAACCTATTAGATATGGAGAAAGGATTCAAAAGAAAATGAATATAAATATTATTTGTGTTGGAAAAATTAAAGAAAAATATATTTTAGATGGAATTCAAGAATTTGCTAAAAGACTTCAAGCATTTGGTAAATTAAAAGTTTTTGAATTAAAAGAAGATGGTAACGATTCTAATCGAAATATCTCTATTGAAAAGGAATCAAAAGCAATTTTAGAAACTTTAGAAAAAAATAAAGGTTTTAAAATTCTCTTAGATATCAGTGGAAAGAATTTTTCATCGGAAGAAATGGCATCGCATATCGAAAAAATTGGAGTTAATGGTGATAACACTATCAACTTTATAATCGGTGGTTCTTATGGCGTTTCTGAGGAAATTAGAAAAGCTGCAGATTTAAGACTTAGCTTTTCTAAAATGACTTTCCCGCATCAATTAATGAGATTAATATTAATTGAGCAAATTTATAGATGGTTTAGTATAATAAAAAATACTAAATATCATAAGTAGTTTTTAATTTTATTTTTTTATTTTATTTTTATAAATTATTAGGAGGAAACAATGTATTCGCAAGGAGAAACTTTTTATCACATCATCGATGACGAGGAGTTTGAAATAACAGTCTTAGAAAATCTTATTATTAGAGATAAGGAATACCTTATAACTGAGGATTCTGACGGAACTAACTATATATTCTTATATGACGAGGATGAGGATGATCTAATTGCTGTTGATGACTCAAACGAAATAAACTCTGTTTTAGATTTCTGGAAAGAAGAATATTTAGGAGCAGACAATATCGGTGATTGGGATGATGACGAATATTACGACCGTGAAGATTCTTATGATCACGATGATTATTATGATATGGGATATGACGACGATGAAAAGGACTACTATTAATGGCTAAAATAATAATTAATAGCACTGATTCTTTCGGTGAAAAAATCTCCCAAAAAATGATTGCTCAAAAAGTAGTTTCAGACGAAACTACTGCTTTCACTTATGATAATAAGTATGGAAAAGGTGAAATAAGAATGTCCCCTTATCTTACCGAGATTTTTAAGTTTGGTGAAATCGAAAGTACTCTTATCATAAAACCTGATTCAAAAACTGATTTTATTTATAATACTCCATATTTAAAAAAGAACTTTACAGTTTTTTGTAAAAAATATGTTTATTCTGAAAATAAGTTGACAATTGCCTATGTTATATATGATAATGGTATAGAGATAAACCAATTAGAGATTGAAATAATTGAGGTACAATAAAAGCTAGAATAGAGCAATCTCTTTGCTCTATTTTTTATTAAAGGAGGGGTAAATGAAAAAAATATTTTTAATTTCTACAACAGCGTTAGTTCTTTTTAGTTGTACAAATCTTCAAACACAACTTCCAAAGCAAACTCAAGTTGTTGTTCCTAGTGTTAAAAATCCAGTTTTACCACAGGACAATTTTTTCCTGAATGAATCTGGTGTAACTTATTTATTTGATTTAACACAAAGAGACTTATCTAGTAGCGCTATTCGTGAGTATCTACCTTCTCAAGTTTTAGCACCTATGGAAGTTTATGCAGGTGAAACACTAATTATTAATAACATTAATGCTGATAGAGTGAAAATGATTTCCTCTCCTATTAAAAGTGATTATACTTTTAATATCAGTAATAACTCTTTAAATTTCAACAGTTTATACCAAGGTGAATATGTAGCTGAAATTTATAGAGGTTTCACATATATTGGTACTGTTAAGATAAAAAATAAATTGAAATATAATTTTACTGAGAAAGATAATTATGATATAATTTTAAACAGCTACAATAATAAAAATTTAGATTTATTGGTAAAAAGTGCCCAACTATATCTTGCTGCATTCCCTACGAACAGCAGACAGAAAGATGTTGCATTTATGGTACTAGACCTAAGCTCTACAAGTGAAAATAAAGTTTTAATTAATAAAGAGATTAGATATTTAAAAGAAAACTTTTCACTTAATGAGGAAGAAAATATAAAGCTTCTTGCTTTCGAAGAAAAAGCTAGTTCTGGAAGCTTTGTTATTAACAATTACTATTTAGATTACAATAGAAATAATTTAAAACTAAATACTGAAGTAATGAGAGCTATTAAAGAAAAAAATAGTGCAACATTAGATGAACTTCAATTTTTAGAAAAATTCTATAGCGACTCTCAAAGTCAAGAATTGGCCTTTTTAATTGGTTCATTATATACAAAAAATGGGGATAATGATAAAGGAAACTACTATCTAAGCTTAGGTGGTACTTCTTCTGCAACAACTACAGATACCCCTACATTTATAACTTCACCATCAGAACCTTCTAGCTCTTTAATTGATCAGAAAAGAGATGAAAATGTAACTATTATCTCTCCATCTTCTGACTCATCTAAAGATATAACAAATGGAATAGAGGCTCTTAATCGAAGAAGTTATAATGAAGCATTAATATTCTTTAATAAAGCAGAAAATACATCTACAAATATCTCTGAACTTAACTTCTATCGTGGAAAAACATATTTCTCGATGAATAATTTTGACAAAGCTCTTATTGACTTTGAAAAAATAACAACTCCTGATGAAAATACATCTGAGCTTTACTATTATTTAGGAGTTATTTATCATAGAAAAGGTGATATTGAAAAAGCTAAAGATTACTTAAGAAAGTCTAGAGAAAATAACCCTAGCAGTACTTGGGGTAGAAAAAGTAGCATATATTTATTGAAACTATAAATTTTAAAAAAGGGAGAAAAAACTATGGAAAAATACTTTGACAGAGTTGCAAAAGAACGTCTTGTTATGGAGCAATGGGATAAAATAAAAGAGATTGAAGCTCTTGGAGTTTACCCATTCGGAAAAAAATATGATAAAGTTCATATGGTTGGAGATCTTTTAGCATCTACTCCAGAAGCAGAGACTACTTTTAAAACAGCGGGAAGAATCATGGGATTCAGAGAGCAAGGTAAAGCTGTATTTGCTCATATCGAAGACCAAACTGGAAAAATCCAAGTTTATATTAGACAAGACCAAATTGGAGAAGAGTCTTTTGAAATTGTTAAAAAATTAGGAGCTGGAGACATCATCGGTGTTGAAGGAACTTTATTTATAACACAAAAAGGAGAGTTAACTTTAAGAAGTTCTCATGTTGAGTTACTTTCTAAAAACGTTAGAGCTCTTCCTGAAAAATTCCACGGATTAACTGACGTTGAAACTAGATATAGAAAAAGATACTTAGATCTTATCATGAACAGAGAAGTAAAAGATACTTTCATGAAAAGAGTTAGAATCATAAACGGAATCAGAGAGTTCTTAAACAGAAAAGGATTCTTAGAAGTTGAAACTCCTATGATGCATCCTATCGTTGGTGGAGCTGCTGCAAGACCTTTCATAACTCATCACAATGCTTTAGATATGGAATTATATTTAAGAATAGCTCCTGAGCTTTACTTAAAGAGATTAATAATCGGTGGATTTGATAAAGTTTATGAAATCAACAGAAACTTCAGAAACGAAGGTATGTCAACAAGACATAACCCTGAATTCACAATGATGGAACTTTACCAAGCTTATGCGGATTACAACGATATGATGGACTTAACTGAAAGTCTGTTCCAATTCTTAGCAACTGATGTTTTAGGAACTACTACTATCGAATACAATGGAAAAGAAATCAACCTTGATAAATTCAATAGAATTCACATGGTTGATATGATAAAAGATATCACTGGTGCTGATTTCTGGCAAAACCTAACTGTTGAGGAAGCTAAAGCTTTAGCTAAAGAACACAATGTTCATGTTGCTGATCACATGACTACTGTTGGGCATATTATCAATGAATTCTTCGAGCAAAAATGTGAAGAACATATTGTACAACCAACATTTATCTATGGACATCCAGTTGAAATCTCTCCTCTAGCTAAGAGAAATGCTGAGGATGGAAGATTTACTGACAGATTCGAGTTATTTATCGATGCTAGAGAGTATGCTAACGCGTTCTCTGAGTTAAATGACCCAGCTGATCAAAGAGGAAGATTAGAAGCTCAAGTTGAAGAAGCTTTATTAGGAAACGACGAAGCTACTGCTGTTATCGATGACGATTACATTGAAGCTTTAGAATACGCATTACCTCCTACAGGTGGATTAGGTATCGGTATCGATAGAGCAATCATGCTTTTAACTGGTGCACCATCAATAAGAGACGTTATCCTTTTCCCACAAATGAAAAGAAAAGATTAATTTTAATTTAGAGGTGTTCCTTTGGGGCACCTCTTTAGTATTTTTAGAAAAAAAATTTAAATCTGGAGGCTTATCGTGTTATACGAATTTCTTATTATTTTAAGTATTAACTATCTTGGTGTTATTTTAGAAAAAGTTTTTCATCTTCCTACTCCTGGAACTGTGAACGGCTTAATACTTTTATTTATTTTTCTTTCTCTGAAAATAATCAAACTAGATAGCATCAAAAATGCTGGTGATTTTTTTATCGTTAATATGATTATAACTTTTATTCCACCAAGTATAAAACTTTTGGATGTTGTAGATTTACTAAAAGTAGATTTTTTTAAATTAGTTTTACTTCTAGTTTTAACAACTTTGATTACAATGGTTATTACAGCTTTATTTGTTGATTTTATGATGAAAGGAGAGAAATAGATGAAAGAGATACTTTTTGATAATGCATTTTTCGGAATATTTATAAGCTTGATTTCTTTTAAAATAGGAAAAGATATTTTTAATAAATTTAAATTACCAATTTTAAACCCTATTTTAGTTGCGTTAGTAATAATCCTATCAATTATGAAAATTTTTGATATTCCTACATCTTATTACAATAAAGGTGGGGATATTTTAGGATTTTTTATAGCTCCTGCAACTGTCTGCTTAGCTATTCCTCTTTATAAAGAGTTAGATAGCTTAAAGAAACATTATAAAATTATTTTAATAGGTTCTTTAGTTGGGTCTATAACAGCAATTGTTTCTGTTTTAATTCTTGGAAAACTATTAGGTATTCAAGATGTTATTCTTTTATCTTTTGTACCAAAATCTATAACTACACCTATCGGAATTGAGGTTAGTAAACTACTTGGCGGAATTCCTGCCATAACAGTTTTTGCTATCATGGTAACTGGAATAACTGGTAATATCTTTGCACCATTTATGTTAAAACTATTTAAAATTGAAAATGCTATTGCTAAAGGATTGGGAATAGGTATATCTAGCCATGCTGTAGGAACAAGCAAAGCTATTGAAATGGGTGAGACTGAAGGTGCTATGAGTGCACTA
Organism: Cetobacterium sp. ZOR0034; assembly: GCF_000799075.1. Lineage (NCBI taxonomy): Bacteria > Fusobacteriati > Fusobacteriota > Fusobacteriia > Fusobacteriales > Fusobacteriaceae > Cetobacterium > Cetobacterium sp. ZOR0034. The sequence continues at coordinate 107,716 of NZ_JTLI01000006.1, read as the reverse complement.
TCTATTGTTATTGCTGGTATCATAACCATCTTTATCGCTCCAATTATTTTAAAATTTATTTGGTAGTAATAAAAAAACCCTCCTGGGGAGGAGGGTTTTTTATAACACGGGGGAGTGTTAAAAAATAAAAAAGATTAAAATAGATTTTGGGGGGTATATAGATCTATTCAATCAAATTCGGTCTCATGATTAGTATATAATAAGAACACTTTTATGTCAAGTTTTTTTTCTGAACGCTTATTCTTTTTCAGGTGTTCTATTTTTTATATTTTTCAAATACTTTTTGTATTAAAAAAGAAAAGAATGGAATAATTCCATTCTTTTTATTATGCTAAACCTTTTTTTATCATTGCTAATGCATATTGGTGTGCATCTACTGTTGCACTTGCGTAAGCAAACTTTGTTTCTCCTTCAAAAAATCCATTTAATAACACTTGTTGTTGCTCGTCTATATTCATCATTAACCTTTCAATAGTTAATTTTCCCTCTTTAAACTCTTCTAATAATGCGTTATAAACAGCATCAAATGTACTATCATATATTTCATTTTGTATCTCTTCAAAAAACATATTTTTTACACCCCTTTTTGGTATAGTTTCTTTACTTTTTTATGTTAACATTTTTTATTAATTTTGTCAACAATTATCCTATATATGCTATCTCAAAGTTTTGGTGAACACCTAAAAACTTTGTTTTTAGTTCTTTATAATTATCTTTCAAATAAATCATTTGATTAAAAAGCCCTTGCGATGCATTTTTTATAGTTAATTTGTTTTTTAACTCATTTCCATATTCATTCCATAAATTAGTAAAAAGTACATATAAAAAGACTAATGTCGTAACTTGTATTCCTGCAAAATCTAATACTACCTCTTCCTCTTTTTTCAAAACCTCTTTGATTTTTTCATAAAAACTTTTAGCTTTATCCGGGTTTATTAGCATTGAACTATTAAAGTATTTTTTTAATTTTATTTTCATAAGGTTATTTTCTCCTACGTTTAATTTGTTTGATCAAAATGATTAGTATCTATTGTATATTCTCTTTTACCTATCAATTTCCCGTTCTGATTATAATAATTCCAAATTCCTATTGCTCGACCATTATTAAAGTTTCCAACTATATGTGGTCTTCCATTTTCATGATACAATTTAAATAAACCATGGTCTTTTCCTTTTAAATAGTATGTCTGAAATGTTTTATGTCCATCCTGGCTATACAAAACATACTTTCCATTCAACTCTCCGTTTCTCCAATTTTCTATTGACTTTATTCTACCATTCGAATAAAAAGATAACCACTTCCCTTCTGGTATACCATTTTTGTAAAACTCTCTATCTTTTTGAAATGTTACCATCCCTGTAAAAGGAGTCCCAGTATTTTTGACGAAAACTTTTCCATTTTTGTTTAAAATTTTAGAATAATCTACTTGTGAGTATTTAGCAAAAGTTAGTTGTACTAATAAAACAAAAACTATTGATATTTTTTTTATCATAATTTCAATCCCTCACTATTTTCTTTCTATATCTATTATCTTTACTGCTCTTTCCATTTTATGTTTAACTATTTTTCTATCGTAAAAAAATATTCCTAAAAAAGTTATAGCTAAACTTATAAAGCTCGTAAGTATACTCTTTCCTTCTGAAAACCCTATTTTAGCTCCCAAATAATATCCTAAAAACATAAATATCAAGGGAAGGATATATACAATCATAGCTGCCTTAAAAACTTGATTATCTTCCATTTCAAAAGTTATTATATCGCCTTTTTTTATATCATCTCTATCAGATATAAAAGTAAAAGTATTTGCTATTTTAGCACTTTCACTACAGTTATTACAGTGTGAGCAAGCACTTTCCTTATACATTGAAACAACTACCTTATTTCCCATTCTATCTTTGACTAAACCACTACTTTTCATTATCTGCTCCTTATTGAAATGATTATATTGAAATTATAACATATTTTTTTATAGAACTAAATTTTTTTTAAATAAAAAAAGACAAGAAATAAATCTTGCCTTCCTAAAATATATTTTATAATTTTTCGTGTAGTGTTCCACCAACAGCACACTTACATCCCATACCTACTTCTACACATCTACTTGGATCAATGTAAACTACATCCCATCCGTCATCTTCATCGTCACCATATCCAACTTCACCTATAAACATTAACTCAAGCCCTTTTGCTTTTAATTCCTCTTCAGTTTGTCCTATTTTTTTTAAAAATTCCTCTTTAGTTAACATATGCGTCACTCCTAGTTTGTTTATTATCTGACTCAATAATACACCATTTTCGTGTAGTTGTCAACATGCAATTTGTTTTTTTTTTAAGTATTTTTTGAGTTTTAATTTCTAGTAAAAAATGTTATAATATTTTTTGGTAATACAAATATAGAAATGAGGTAAATAATGAAAGTTTTAGTTATAGGTGACGTTGTTGGAAATCCTGGTAGAAAAACTTTAAAAGCATATCTTGATAAATATAAAAACAACTATGATTTTATAATTGTTAATGGAGAGAATGCTGCTGCTGGATTCGGAATCACTGCAAAGCTTTGTGATGAAATTTTAGATTGGGGAGTAGACATTATTACAAGTGGAAATCACATTTGGGATAAAAGAGAGATTTATGATTATTTAGATAGAAGTAATAGACTTCTTCGTCCACATAATTATCCTAACGGTGTTCCTGGTACTGGGTACTCTATTTTAAAAGATAGAAAAGGAAATAAAATAGCTGTTGTATCACTTCAAGGAAGAGTTTTTATGCCTCCAATTGATTGTCCTTTTACAACTGCTAATACTCTTATTGAAGAGATTAGAAAAGAGTGTAAACATATTATAATAGATTTCCATGCTGAAGCTACTTCAGAAAAATTAGCTCTTGCTAACTACTTAGATGGAAAGGTTTCTGTGGTTTATGGAACACATACACATGTTCAAACTGCAGACAACAAAATTTTATTAGAGGGTACTGGTTATATCAGTGATGTTGGAATGACTGGTTCTGATAATGGGATAATAGGTATGAAGAAAGAATCAATCATCCCTAAATTCTTAACTGCTTTACCACAAAAATTTGATATTGCTGAAGGTAAAGAAAGAATTAATGGCTTAGATATTGAGCTAGATGATGAAACTGGTGAATGTACAAAAATTGAAAGAATCAACCTTTCTCTTATTGAGTTAGGAATATTTAATTAGGAAGGTTTTTATGAAAGTTGTTGAAATAAAAGTTATATTTGATAGTGATAGTATTGAAGATACTCAAAAAGAGATTTGTGATATATTCTATGGATTTGGAGCTACTGGTTTAAAAATCGATGAACCATTAAAAACAAAAAATCCTTTAGATTTTTATAAAGATGAAAAGCAATTCTTAATGGTTGACTATGCAGTTTCTGCATATTTCCCTATGAATCCTTATTCTCAAAGAAGAAATGACCTTATAAAGGCTGCTTTTGAAGAAAGATTCAATGACAGAGATGATGTTGTTTTTACTATAGATTTCTACGAATACGATGAAGAAGACTACCAAAATAGTTGGAAAAAATATCTATATCCTGAAAAAGTAAGTGAAAAGTTTGTGGTTAAACCTACTTGGAGAGAATATGAACCTGAAGAAGATGAATTAGTTATTGAACTAGATCCTGGAAGAGCTTTTGGTACTGGTTCTCATCCTACAACCTCTCTTTGTTTAAAAATAATGGAAGAGAATATCAAACCTGGAAATACTGTTATCGATGTAGGAACTGGTTCTGGAATATTGATGATTGCCGCTGAAAAATTGGGAGCAACTGATATCTATGGAACTGATATTGACGAATTAGCTGTTGAAGCTACAAAAGAAAATTTAGAACTTAATAAAATTTCTGAAAATACTGCTCAAGTTTTCTTAGGAGATTTAATATCTGTTGTTCAAGATAAACAGTTTGATGTTGTTGTAGCTAATATTTTAGCTGATGTCATTCTACTTCTTTTAAAAGATATATTTAAAGTTGTTAAAAAAGATGGTTTAATTATATTCTCTGGAATTATTGAAGATAAGTTACCTGAGATAGTAAAACAAGTCGAAGAAAAAGGTCTTGAAATACTAGAAATAAAAAGAGATAAAGAGTGGAGAGCTCTTCTTATTAAAGCCTAGGGAGGATTTTTTATGAAAAATTATATCATTGCATTAGATGGTCCTGCTGGAAGTGGGAAAAGTACTATCGCTAAAGTAATTGCTAAAAATTTTGGTTTAACATACCTTGATACTGGAGCAATGTACAGAATGGTAGCTCTTTATATTCTTGAGAATAATATTGACTTCCATAATCCAAGTGCTGTTGAAAGTATTTTAGATAATATAAAAGTTGATATTATTGAAGATAAATTTATATTAAATAATGAAGATGTTTCTCTTAAAATCAGAACTCCTGAGGTTACTAAAATAGTTTCTCCTGTTTCAGCTATCAAAGCTGTTAGGACAAAGTTAGTTGATTTACAAAGAGAGATTAGTAATGGTAAAAAAGTTATCTTGGATGGTAGAGATATTGGGACTGTTGTATTTCCAAATGCTGATCTAAAAGTATTTCTAATAGCTTCTGCTGAAGAAAGAGCTAAAAGAAGAGTTAAAGACTATGCTTCAAAAGGAATTATAGAAGATTTTGAGACTGTTTTGAAAGATATTTTAGAAAGAGATCATACAGACTCAACAAGAAAAGAGAGTCCTCTAAAAAAAGCCGACGACGCTATTGAAGTTGATACAAGCTTCATGAACATAGAGGAAAGCGTAGCTGCTATAGCTAATTTAATCCAAATCAAAATTGGAGGATAATAATGCTTTATAATCTGTTGAGAGGATTTTTATATCCTTTCCTCTTTATTTTTTTACTTTTTAAACCTAAAAAAATGAAATTTGTTTTCTCGAGATTATTTCAAGATTTATCAATACTGAAAAAAGGAGAAGAGTATACTTGGTTACACTGTTCCTCTGTAGGTGAGATAAATCTTTCGGACGCTCTTATAAAAAAACTCAAAGAAAATTTTCAAGAGAATATTTTAATTACTGTTTTTACTGATACAGGCTATGAAACTGCTTTAAATAAATACTCAAAAGATGATAAAATATCTATATTAAAGTTTCCTTTAGATGATATGTTTATACTAAAAAAAATATTTAATTATATAAAAATATCTCGAGTAATTCTAATTGAAACTGAGATTTGGCCTAACCTAATAACTCTTGGTCATAAAATGTCTAAAGTTTATATTGTTAATGGAAGAATTTCTAATAAAAGTTTTCCTAGATACTGTAAAGTTAAATGGATTCTAAAATCTTTATTATCTAAAATAGATGGTTTTCTTATGCAATCAGAAGAAGATCGAAATAGAATAATTGCTCTTGGAGCGAATTCATCAAAAGTTTCGGTTTCAGGGAATCTAAAATTTGATATCTCTTTTGAAGAGTTTAATTTAAATGAGAAAATGATATTAAAAAAATTGTTAAAAAGCAACTGTAGAAAAATTTTCGTTGCAGGAAGTACTCGACAGGGTGAAGATTCGATTCTTATAGATATCTATAAAGAGTTGAGCAATACTTTGCTAGTCATTGTTCCTAGACATTTAGAAAGAGTTTCAGAAATTGAATCTCTTCTAAAAAATTCAAATTTAAACTATAAAAAATTGACTGATTTAGAAAACAATCATTGCACAGAAGAGTTCCAAGTATTGGTCGTTGATAAAATGGGAGTTTTAAGAAAATTCTATTCTATCGCTGATATTGTATTTGTTGGTGGAACATTAGTTGATATAGGTGGCCACAGTTTACTAGAACCTCTTTTCTATGGTAAAACACCTATTTTTGGACCTTATCTCCAAAATGTAAAAGATATCTCAAGAGATATCTTAACTCTTGGCATTGGTCATAAAATACATAATAAAGAGGAGTTTTTAAATGCTATTAATCTCTTAGAAACAAATCCTGTTTCTGAGGATAAAATAAAAGAGTTTTTCAAAAGTAATAAAAATGCTGCTGAAAAAACGATTAAATTTATGGAGGAAGAATGAAAGAAAGATTAGAAGATACTCTATGGAGACACTTCTTCACAAATCCAAGAATTAACTATAACCCTTATATGGTTAAGTTAGTAGAATACCCTAATCACATTATCTATGATAGTGAAATTATGGATTCTTACAGAGACCATTGGAACCAAAAAGCTTTTGGAAACAATAATCCTGTATATCTAGAAATTGGATCTGGAAGTGGAAATTTTGCTGTTGGAATGGCTGCTAAATATCCTGAGAGAAACCACTTAGCTCTTGAAATAAGATTTAAAAGATTAGTTTTATCTGCTACTAAAGCTGTTAAAAGAGATCTTAATAATGTTGTTTTCTTGAGAAGACGTGGTGAAGACATTACAAAGTTTATTGGTAAAGGAGAGATTGAAGGTTTATATATCAATTTCCCAGATCCTTGGGAAGGAAATGAAAAAAACAGAATTCTTCAACCTAAACTATTTGAACTTCTTGATGTGATTATGAAAGTTGAGGGAACTTTATTCTTTAAAACAGATCACGATCAATATTACGCTGACGTTTTAGAATTTGCTAAAGATTTAGAAAAGTACGAAGTTGTATATCATACAGCTGATTTACACAATAGTCCTAAGGCTGCTGATAATATCAGAACAGAATTTGAAGATTTATTTGTATGTAAACATAACAAAAATATCAACTATATTGAAATAAAAAAAATCAAATAACGAAATAATACATGGAGGTATTTAAATGGCAGGATATGTTGTAGTTGGAACTCAATGGGGAGACGAAGGAAAAGGTAAAATAATCGATGTTCTTGGAGATAGAGCTGACTATGTTGTTAGATTCCAAGGTGGAAACAATGCTGGACATACAGTTGTTGTAAATGGAGAGAAGTTTATACTTCACCTATTACCATCAGGTATGTTACACGGACAAGGAAAATGTATCATTGGACCAGGAGTTGTTGTTGATCCAAAAGTGCTTTTAAAAGAGTTAGATACATTAGAAGCTAAAGGAGCTAAAGTAGATCACCTATTCATAAGTGATAGAGCTCATTTAATTATGCCTTACCACATTCAACTTGATATATTAAAAGAAGAGAGAAGTGGAGATAACAAAATTGGAACTACTAAAAGAGGAATCGGACCTTGTTACTCAGATAAATTCTCAAGAGTTGGAATCAGAGCTGTTGATTTATTAGATATGGAGTTATTCGCTAAGAAATTAAAAATGAACTTAGAAGAGAAAAATGAGTTATTCACTAAAATATACGATGCACCTATTATGGATTTCAATGAAATCTTCGAAGAGTACAAAGGATATACTGAAAGATTAAAGCATAGAATCATTGATGCTACTCCTGAAATTAACAAAGCTTTAGATGACGATAAATTCGTTTTATTTGAAGGAGCTCAAGCTATGATGCTAGATATTAACTATGGAACATACCCATACGTTACATCTTCATCACCTACAAGTGGAGGAGTTACTACTGGAGTTGGAGTTTCACCTAAGAAAATCGATAGAATAATCGGAGTTATGAAAGCTTATACAACTAGAGTTGGAGAAGGACCTTTCGTTACTGAGTTAAATAACGAATTAGGAGAAAAAATCAGACAAATCGGTGGAGAGTTCGGTGCTACTACTGGAAGACCTAGAAGATGTGGATGGTTAGATCTTGTTGTTGGTAAATACGCTGTAGATATCAACGGATTAACAGATGTTGTTATCACTAAAATCGACGTTTTAAGTGGATTAGATACTTTAAAAATCTGTACTGGATACGAAATAGATGGGAAAGTTTACTCAACTGTTCCTGCAGCTACTGAAAAGTTAGCTTATGCTAAACCAATCTATGAAGAGTTACCAGGATGGACAGAGGATATCTCTAACATGAAAAACTATGATGAGTTACCTGAAAACTGTAAAAAATACCTTGCTAGAGTTGAGGAGTTCTTAGGATGTCAAATAACTGTTGTTTCAGTTGGTCCAGATAGAAATCAAAATATATTCTTAAAAGATATCTAATAAAAACTGTAATCCCCTAGGTAACTAGGGGATTACGTTTAGGAGGAGTACAATGTTAGAAAAAATTCTTATTATAAACACTGGGGGTACCATTGGTATGGTTAATAGTGAGGAAAATAATCCTAACAGCCCTTTAAGACCTGCAAAAAATTGGTTTGAAGTTGCTAAAAACCATCCTTTATTAGAAAAATTTCCAGCTGATTACTGTCAGATTCCAAATTTAATTGATTCTTCAGATATGAATCCTGAAATTTGGATCGATATCGTAAAAATTATTGAACAGAACTACTATTCTTATAGAGGATTTGTCATTTTACATGGAACTGATACTATGGCATTCACAGCTTCAGCTTTATCATTTATGCTTAAAAATCTTGATAAACCTGTTGTACTTACTGGGTCTCAAGTGCCACTAGTTACACCTAGAAGTGATGCTCTTCAAAATTTAATAACTTCTATTCAGATAGCTGGAAATAGAATATATGGTGTTAAAAGTATTCCAGAAGTAACTATCTGTTTTAGAGATGAACTTTTAAGAGGAAATCGTGCTAGAAAAATTGATGCCACTAATTATTTTGGATTTGCTTCACCTAACTATAGACCTTTAGGAGAGATTGGGTGTGAAATAAAAGTTACTGATAAAAGAGTTTTAGATATGCCTAAAAAAGAGTTTTATATTGATCCCTCTATAAATAGTAATGTTCTTATAGTTGAAATATTCCCTGGAATGAACCCTCTTTATATTAAAACTCTTGTAGAAGCTCACTCAGAAATAAAAGGAATAATATTAAAAACTTATGGAAATGGAAATGCTCCAACATCTGAATCGTTTATAACTGCTTTAGAGGCTATTATAGACTCTGGTGTTGTTGTTGTAAATATAAGTCAATGTGCAACAGGTGCTGTTAAAATGGGCCTTTATGAAGCTAGTAGTGCCTTAAAAAGAATTGGTGTTATCAGTGGCGGAGATATGACTCCTGAAGCTGCTATAACAAAACTTATGTATCTTCTAGGAAAAAATCTTTCTACTGAGGATATAAAATTATATATGGAAACTGATCTATGTGGTGAAATAACCGCTTGAAGGAGTGTTATGAATAAAGAGCTTTGGAAAAATAATAAAAACGGAAAACTTTATGAAGTTTTAAACTACAATATTATGAATTGTACGAATGAACAAGATGGTCAAAATATGTATCTTTATAGAGTTTTTTCTGAAAAAGTTTTAGATTCAAATGGAGATGAAATGCTTTTTGTTAGATCAGAGCATGAATTCAAATTAAAATTTACTAAAGAAAATATCTAATTATTTACAAAAAAAATGGGTCCAAAGACCCATTTTTTATTTATCAAACTTTTGAGGTTTAATCCATTCACTATTTTTTCCAATTGTGTAATTAGCTTCAAATTCAGCTTTGAATTCATTAAACCTTTTATCTTTTATTGCCGCTCTCGAATCTTTCATTAATTTTAATAGGAAATATAGATTGTGATATGTTGCTAATCTTCCACCTAAAATTTCTTGTGCTTTAAATAGATGTCTGATGTATCCTCTTGTATAGTTTCTACATACATAACAATCACATCCATCATCTAAAGGTCTAGTATCCTCTGAATATGAAGCATTTTTTATAACTAATCTACCATATTTTGTAAATACTGTTCCATGTCTTCCAATTCTAGAAGGTTGAACACAATCCATCATATCTATTCCTGATGCAACTGCTTCTAGCATATCTAAAGGCTCTCCTACACCCATTAAATATCTTGGTTTATCTTCAGGTAATCTCTCAACAATATAATCTAAAATTCTATACATATCTTCTCTTGGTTCTCCTACAGCTAATCCTCCAACTGCATATCCAGAGAAGTGTTCATCCATTTCACTTAATTCAGATAAACTTTTGTCTCTTAAATCTTCGTATACTCCACCTTGTACTATAGCAAATAATCCTTGCTCATCTGGCCTTTTATGTGCTTCAACACATCTTTTAGCCCATCTAGTTGTTCTCTCAATCGAAGGAATTAAATACTCTTTTGAAGACATTCCTGGAGGACACTCATCAAATAACATAACTATATCTGAACCTAAGTTATTTTGAATATTGATTGACTTTTCTGGAGAGATGAAGTGCTTTGATCCATCTAAATGAGATCTGAAGTATACTCCCTCTTCTTTAATTTGTCTTAAATCTCCTAAACTAAATACTTGGAATCCTCCACTGTCTGTTAAAATTGGTTTATTCCAATTCATAAATTTGTGTAATCCACCAAATTTAGCCACAAGCTCATCACTTGGTCTTAAATATAAATGGTATGTATTTCCTAATATTATTTCAGAACCCATCTCTTCTAACTCTTCTGGAGTCATTCCCTTTACTGTTGCTTGAGTTCCAACTGGCATAAATACAGGTGTTTCTATCTCTCCATGTGGAGTCGTGATTTTCCCTATTCTTGCCTTTCCATCCTTATCGTATAACTCATACGTTACTGGTAACTTTCTACTCATTCTTTTTTCTCCTATCTATCTACTGATATAACATCTTTTATTTTTAAAAGATGATTAACTAACTGTTTATATTCATCTTTGTTATTTAACTCAACTGTTGCTTTAATAATAGCAATTGTATCTAATCCCTTTTTTATATTATGAGAATTTAGTGATAAAACATTTATTTTGTGATTCGAAATTGTTGTCACTACATCCATTAAAATACTCTGTCTATCAAAAGCTCTAATCGTAAACACAAAAGTATACTTACTTTTTTTAGATGGTGTTTCTAAGAGCTTTTCATCCCAATGAACATCAATAACTCTTGCCGGATCATGATTTACCATTGAGATATAATTTGGACAATCCTTTCTATGGATTGCTATTCCTGTTAACTTTGTGACATATCCACCTATATTATCCCCTGGTAACGGTGTACAGCATCTCGCAAATCTTATTAATGTATTTTCTGTTCCATCAATAACTATTCCTTGATCATCTTTTTTTGCTGATTTTTTCTTAGTCGGTTCTTTTATGAAATCTTCTACTGTCGTCTCTTCGTAAGCTTTATGTTTCTCTTGCTCTAATCTTAATTTAGCTATAATAACATCAACTTTGCTTTTAGTTTCTCCCATATGGAAGTAAAAGTCATTTAATGTTGGCATGTTATGTTTTTCTAAATGCTTCTTTAAAACAGCACCCTCTTCAAACTCTTTTAGAGAGATTCCAAGTTTAGTCAACTCTTTTTCTATTAACTCTTTTCCGATCTTAATATTTTCATCTAACTTTTGATCTTTTAACCACTTTTTTATTTTACTCTTTGCACTTTGAGTCGCAACAATATCTAACCAATCATTTCCTGGTCCTTTTGCCGTCTTAGAAGTGATAACCTCAACTCTATCACCATTATTTAATTTATAATCTAGCGGAACAATTCTTCCATTAACTTTTGCTCCGATACACTTTATACCAATCTCTGTATGAATATTAAAAGCAAAATCTATAGGTGTTGCACCTTGAGCCAATTCTACAACATCCCCTTTTGGAGAAAATACAAATACTGTTTCTTTTACAATATCTCCTGTAACTTCTCTTATAAATTCCTCTGTATTTTCAGCTCCTTGATTTAGCTCAACTATATTTCTTAACCAACCATATACCTGATCTTTTTTGCTTATTTTTTTATTTTCTTTATAACTCCAATGAGCTGCAACTCCCTCTTCTGCAACTCTATCCATATCTTCAGTTCTAATTTGAATCTCTACAAATTTTCCTAAAGGACCTACTATAGTTGTATGAATAGATTGATAATTATTAGATTTTGGAACTGCTATATAATCTTTAAATCTTCCTGGAACAGGTCTGTAATTACTATGAATTACTCCTAAAGTGTTGTAACACTCTGCTTCAGTATCTAAAATTATTCTTATACCTATTAAATCATATATTCCATCAAAGTCTTTTCCTTTTTCAAACATTTTTTTATATATACTATAAAAATGTTTGAATCTTCCTCTAACTTTACCATAAATTTGAACTTCATTTAAAAGACGAGTTATATTATTTACCATCTCTTCTAAATATTTTTTTCTCTCATCCTTTTTCTCATCAATCAAAGCTTTTATATCCTTATATTTTTCAGGTTCTAAATAATATAATGACATATCTTCTAACTCCCACTTTATCTTTGCTATTCCTAGTCTATGAGCTAGAGGAGCATATATCGATAATGTTTCATGAGCTATTCTTTTTTGTTTTTCTGGTGGCATAAACTTCAACGTTCTCATATTATGAAGTCTATCTGCTAATTTGATAATAATAACTCTAACATCTTTGGCCATAGCGATTATCATCTTTCTTATATTTTCATCCTGCTTCTTAGTTCCATTTGGTAAGTGGTCTAATTTTGTAACTCCGTCTACAAGGTGGGCTACTTCATCACCAAAATTATATTTTATATCTGCTATCGTTATTAGAGTATCCTCTACTATATCATGAAGTATTCCTGCTATTATTCCCTCTGTATCCATTTTCATATCTATTAATATTTTTGTTACTTCTACAGGATGTATTATATAGCTGTCACCTGATTTTCTGTATTGTCCTATATGGCATTCCTCTGCAAAAAAGAAAGCCATTTTGATCTTCTCTCTGTCTACTTTTAAATTATGCTTATCTATTTCACTTTCTATCTCTTGCCAATATTTCATAATACACCTCTTTCTAATAAGATTATACAAATAAGGCGACACAACTTTGTGCCGCCTCAAAAGTTATTAATACTTCATTAAAGTTAATACTGGATATCCTTCTAATTTTTCTTTACCTTTTAAGTCTTCTAGTTCAATTAAGAATGCTAATCCTGCAACTACTCCACCTAATTCTTCAATTAACTTAACTGTAGCTTCTATTGTTCCACCAGTTGCTAATAAATCATCAACGATTAATACTCTTTGCCCTGGCTTTACTGAATCTTTATGCATACATAAAACATTTGAACCATACTCTAAATCATAAGCATATTCAATAACTTCTCTTGGTAACTTTCCTGGCTTTCTAACTGGAGCAAATCCTACACCTAAAGCATATGATACTGGACATCCAAATATAAATCCTCTTGCTTCTGGTCCTACAACTAAATCTATATTATGATCTTTTGCGAACTCTACAACTTTATCTGTTGCAAATTTATAAGCTTCACCATTTCCCATTAGAGGAGTGATATCTCTAAATTTTATTCCTGGTTTTGGATAATCCTCAACTAATGCTACATATTTTTTTAAATCCATTTAAATCCTCCTAAATATTACTCTTTTAAAAATTTATATCTATATAATTATCTATATCAATTGTCAATTAAATTTAAAGCCTTTTTTACTTTTTCTTTATCTCCATTTTTATAGTATAATTTTATTAATTTATTAACTATATCTCTATCTATTTTATTATAAGTTAGATAATTTTTAAGAACTCTTTCTGACAATTCATCATTTTTCAAAGATACACTATAGAAATCAGACAATTTTATAGTGTTATTTTTATTATTTTTTACTCTATTCTCTATCTTAAAAAATATATCGTTATCAAAAATTTCTATTTTTTTGAGATTATTTAAATACGAATCGAAAAATAAACTATTATTAAAAATCTCTTCATCCTCAATATATTCATAATATTTTAAAGAATTTAAAAAATTTCCGTTTATAAACTCTATATATCCTAATATAAAATAATCTTGCTCCTCTTTAAAATCTAAAGAAACCTTACTTAAATATTCTAGACTTTTTTTATAATTCTTTTTTTCAAAATTTAAATATCCCAAATTTTTCAAAGTTAAATTGTCCTTTGGATTTAATTTCAATGCTTCAATCAAATCTTTTTCAGCTTGATTTTTATTTCCAAATTGACCCTCTATAATTGCTTTCTCTCTCAATGCTTCTGAGTTTCTACTATTTATTTTTAAGATTTCTTCATAAGTTGATAAAGCTTCACTTTTTTTTCCTAATGAATATAAATTTGCTCCTTTGAGCATTAAATATTTTTCATCTTTTGTTCCAGAGTTCGTTGTATTTTCTACTAATTTTCTATTGCTACACCCAATGAATATAAAAACTAAAAAAAGATATTTGTACATCTAGTTCTCCTTTTTATTATTTGGTGGTAATATTACTCCTCCTGAAATTATAAGTTTTATCGCATCATCTACTTTTATATCTAAAATTTTCACTTCAGATTTTCTTAATATTATAAACATTCCTGATGTTGGATTAGGAGAAGTTGGTAAAAACACATTACACATCTCTTCTTCAGTTACTTCTTCAGCTAAATGATTACTACTTGCAGTCATAAACCCTATACTATAAATCCCTTTTCTAGGATACTCAAACATAACCACTTTCTGATAAGACTTCTGTCTATCAGAAGCAAATAGTGATATTATTTGTGTTATTGTACTGTAAATCTGACTAAATAGCGGAATTCTAGCTAATAGATTATTTAAAAATGTACCAATTTTTTTGAATAAAAATACTCTCATAGCAGTTCCAATTATTATTAATGTTAAAATAACTGTTATAAAAGATAATACATTTATTAAGATTTGAGTATACAAATGCAAATCTTGTTCTTTTCCTAAACCTGCGTGTATTACTAGACTTCTTATTGCTACCGTTACAAATGAATCTTGTAATAATCCTAAGAATAATTGAAATATCCAGTTAAATATATAAACCGTGATAACTATTGGTAATATCGCAATCAATCCGCTATAAAAACTGGCTTTTATTCTCTTCATTATTATTCCCCTCTTTGTATCTCTACCTTAGATACTCTCATCTTTTCGACTTGAATAACAACTAATTTTACATCTTCAAACTCAACAATATCACCAATCGATGGTATTTTCCCAAGTTCAGACATAAGTAATCCACCTAAACTCTCGTAATCTTCAGATATTGGAAGTTCTATCGCTAAATTTTTATTAATTGTTTCTATATCTAACATTGCATCTACTTCATATCTATTTTCATCAATCTCTTTTATCGTCTCTTCCTCTTCATGATCAAACTCATCACGAATCTCTCCGACAATCTCTTCTAATAGATCTTCTATTGTTAAAACTCCACCAATTCCTCCATACTCATCTAAAACCAATGCAATATGAACTTTTTTACTCTTAAATTCTTGAAGAATCTCAATTATTGATTTAGTTTCAGGAACATAATAAGCTTCCCTTACTAATTCTTTTACCTGAGTATTAGTACTATTTGCTTTTAAATAGTTTAATACGTCTTTTGTATATAAAACTCCTATTATGTTATCGATTGTTTCTTCATAAACTGGAATTCTTGAAAATCCGGCTTCGATCATCTCATCCCAAATATCATCTAATGTCTTATTCCCCTCTACTGCAAACATCGAAGTTCTCGGAGTCATTATCTCTTTTGCATTAGTTTCACCTAATCCAACGATAGAATGAATCATCTCTTTCTCTTCCTCTTCAATAATTCCTTCAGCTTCTCCAACATTCACGAAAGATATTAAATCTTCCTCTGTAAACATAATGCTTTCAGTTTTTACTTCAACACCTAAAATTCTTCCAATTAGAATTGAAGTCCACATCAATATTTTTACTAAAGGTTTCATTAACACACCAAAATAATATATTGGTGCTATTACAACTTTTGAAAAATATCTAGCATTATTTTTCGCCATAATTTTAGGCGTTATTTCTCCAAATATAAGTATTAGAACAGTCATTACTCCTGTTACAATAGCTAAACTTCTAGGAGAATTTCCCATTATATTAATTGCTAATGCAGTGGCTATAGATGAACCTAAAATATTTACTATGTTATTCCCTAATAGCATTCCTGTTAAAATCTCATTTGGACTTTTTAACCATTTTTTTAATAAATGTGCTGTCTTTTTATTCGATTTCTCTACATCTTCTAAATCTGTTGTTTTAAAAGAAGTTAACGCTGTTTCTGAGGCTGAGAAAAAACCAGATAGTAAAATTAATACAAATAATATAATAATATCACGATACGTGTCCAACTTTACAATACACCTTCCTTATTTTTTTAAATTGAATACTTATATATTCTACCATAATTCTCTATAAAAAACAACACGCTGTGCTTTCAAAGAAGAAAAAGGAAAGCTATTCGCTTTCCTCTATTTTACTAAAAATAATACATCTCCTTTTTTAACAGCTTTTCCATTTTCTGATTTTAATGCAACAACTGTTCCTGCTACTGTTGATTTAACTTCATTCATCATTTTCATAGCTTCAACAATACATACAGTATCTCCTACTTCTATTCTATCCCCTATTTTCACAAAATCCTCTGATTCTGGTGAAGGTGCTGAATAATATGTTCCCACCATTGGAGATATTACTTCTATTCCATCCTCTACTATCTCAAAAGTTTCTAATTTTTCTACACTCGAAACTTCATTTGATGTAGAAACTGCTTGCTCAACATATTTTACTGTTGATGCTGCGATCTCTTCTTTCGGTTCCTCTTTTTTCATTGTAAGCTTTGTTCCATTTACTTCTACACTAATTTCAGAAAGGTTGTGCTCCTCTATACTTTTAGCTAATTTTTTTATGCTTTCTAAATCTAACTTCATTACTCCTCCTTAGTTGCTTCCAATAACTCTTAACTCTTTTACTGAATCTAATGAACTTATTTTTTCTAACATCTCTTCAATTTTTCTAAGTAAATTTTCTGTTGTTTGAATCGATATAGTTACTCTACTTATTCCATCAATAGCTATATTTTGTACAATTGTCAAAATATTCATTTGTTCTCCTGCTATAATGTCTAAAACTCTTGCTAAAATTCCTGGTCTATCCTCTAAAGATAAATAAATACTAAATACCTTTTCTTTTCCACCTTCAAAGAATGGTTTTATATAATCTTTATACTTATAATAAGTACTTCTACTTATTCCTACTCTTTTTATAGCCTCATATTTAGAAATTCTTTCTGCTTGAACAATTTCATTTACTTTAATCACGCTTTGTATTGAATTCGGTAATATTCTTTTATCAACAATGTAAAACTCTTTTTTCTCCATTTTAAACTCTCCCCTATATTTTTTTTCCGATTTTAAATGCTTTTAATGTGTTATTAAGTAGCATCGCAATTGTCATTGGTCCTACTCCGCCTGGAACAGGAGTTATATACGATACTTTTTCTTTTACAGATTCAAAATCTACATCTCCACAGATTTTATTATTTTCATCTCTGTTAATTCCAACATCTATTATAATAGCTCCGTCTTTTACCATATCTCCTTTTAAGAAATTGGCTTTTCCTATAGCCACTATTACAACATCTGCATTTTTAGTTTTTTCTGAAAGATTTTTCGTTTTACTGTTACAAACAGTCACTGTTGCCCCTTCATTTATTAAAAGTGCTGTCATTGGCTTTCCTACTATATTACTTCTACCTATAACAACAACATCTTTCCCCTCTAAAGCCAGCTTATACTCCTCAAATAATCTAAGTATTCCTGCTGGTGTACAAGAAATTAAAGCCGTTTCATCTCCTAAAACAACCTTTCCTAAATTTTCAGGTTTAAAGCCATCAACATCCTTTGTTATATCTATCGCTTCAATAACCTTTGGTGTATCTATATGATCTGGTAACGGCAATTGAACCAGTATACCATCTATTGCATCATCTTTATTTAGTTCATCTATTTTGCTTAAAAGCTCATCTTCACTTACATCTGCTGGTAAAATAAAGTTTTTTGACTCTATTCCTACTTCAGCACATTGCTTTATTTTAGAATTAACATAAATTTTAGATGCTAAATTATCTCCAGCTTGAATCACTGCTAAACCTGGAACCTTTCCCATTCTCTCTTTTATCTCAACTATCTCATTTTTTATAGAATCTCTAACTTTTTGAGATACGTATTTACCATCTAAAATTTTCATTACTACTCCACCTTTTCTTTCCAGTAATTTAATTCTTGAAGTTTTCTATTCAAATCTATATGCTCGATTACAACATCTTTTGGAACTTTAATTTCTAAAGATGTCATATTTAAAATTGCTTTTATTCCTGATTGAGTAACTATATCAGTAACTTGCTGAGCAATTGATTTATTCTCTGTTATAATAGCCATATCAATCTTCTTTTCAGAAGCTATTTTAGGAATATCACTCACACTACTTATTTTAATTCCTCTATATTCTTTTCCAATTCTACTCTTAGTTATATCAAAAATACCAACAATATTAAATCTAGGCTTTTCTATTTCTCCCTCTAACAATATAGCATTTCCAAGCTTTCCTGCTCCAACAATTATTACATTATTTTGTTTATTTATTCCCAATATATTTTCAATCATTTCGTAAAGACATTTTACGTTATACCCTTTACCCCTTATTCCTATACATGACTCTATGTCCATTATAAAGTTAGAAAAATCTTTTCTTATTTGTGCTGCTGTTACTCCCAATAAAACTCCCATCTCCTCAGATGATATATAATCCTCTGGTGAAAATTTTTCTAAACATTTTAAATACATAGTTAATCTTTCTATCGTTTTTCTTGAAATCTTTTCTTTTCTTTCTGAAGCTTTCATTATCTTACATCTCCCCCCGATTAATTTTATTTTAGAATTTCACCTATTTCAAATAAATTTCCATTAATACTATCTTTTCCTGAAATATTTTTTTTATTTTCAGGTTTGATATCTGTTAAAATTACGCTTCCGTTTCCTACTTTTACAACAAATCCTCTTCCTTTTATAGAATCTACTATCTCTCCGTTTTCCCCATTGTAAACTCTATTAAATTTTTCTACAGCATAAACTTTTAATACTTTCTCATTATGAGACGTAAATGCTGTTGGGAACGGATTCATTCCTCTTACAAAATTAAAAATCTCTTCCTCTGTTTTATTCCAATCAATTATACAATCTGTTTTTTTATATGGTTTTACAAATGTTGCTGCTGAATGATTTTGAATCTCTCTTTGAGCTGTACCATTCTCAATTTGATCTACAGCTTCATTCAACTTTTCAGCACCAATAGCTTTTAATCTATCATGTAAAGTTAAGAATGTATCCTCCTCATATATTGGAGTAACTCCTTTTAATATTATATCTCCAGCATCAAGTTCTTCTGCTATATCCATAATTGTTACTCCACTCTCTTTTTCTCCAGCTATTATCGCTGCATTTATAGGTGCTGCTCCTCTAAATTTTGGAAGTAAAGATGAATGAACATTTATTATCCCATATTTTGGGAAATCAATTATATTATTTGGAATAATTTTTCCATAAGCTACTACGACTATTAAATCTGGATTTAACTCTTTTATTAATTCAAATGTTTCATCTGTTCTTAACGAGTTTGGTTGATAAACTGGTATCTCGTTTTGTAATCCATACTCTTTAACCGGTGTATATTTTATTTTTTTTCCTCTTGTATTCGGTTTATCCACCTTTGTAAATATTCCTACTATTTCATGCTTTTTTCTTAATGTATCTAATGATGGAACCGCAAATTCCGGTGTTCCCATAAATAAAATTCTCATTTTGCCTCCTATTTTTTTAAACTACTTAAGTATTGAAGAGCCATTTTATACCCTTCAGAACCGAATCCAGTAATTTTTCCTATACATATATCCGATATCACAGATTTATGTCTAAATTCCTCCCTAGAGTAAACATTAGATAAATGAACCTCTATCGTTTTCAGATTAGTTGACAAAATCGCATCCCTTATTCCTATACTGTAATGTGTAAATGCTCCTGGATTTATTATTAAATAATCAATCTTTTCATATGAGTCTTGTATTTTATCTATTATACAACCCTCGTGATTCGATTGATAGAATGTTAATTCCAACCCAAGATTTTTTCCTAATACCTCAATCTCATTATTTATCATATCTAAAGTCTTATTTCCATATATCTCTGGTTCTCTTTTTCCCAAAAAATTCAAATTTGGTCCGTTTATAATTAAGATCTTCATATTTTTTTATCCTTTTTTATATCCTCAACGGTATCAATAAAAGATTTTATATCATCGAATTCTTTATATACAGACGCAAACCTAACATATGCAACTTCATCTAACTCTTTTAATTTTTCTAGTACAAGTTCCCCTAACTCCTGTGTAGTTATTTCATTTTTTAAAGTGTTTTGTATTACCTTTTCCACATCCGCAATAAATTTTTCTAAGTCATCTCTACTTATATTTCTTTTATTAGTTGCTCTTTCTAATCCTCTTAATAGTTTTTCTTTATTAAATTTTTCTCTACTTTTATTCTTTTTTACTACATAAATTGGATTTTCTTCGATTCGTTCATAGGTAGTAAATCTCTTCTCACAACTATTACATCCTCTTCTTCTTTTTATCGAATTATTCTCAGAAAATGCTCTACTATCTATTACTTTTGTGTCTTCGCTATTACAAAATGGACATCTCATACTCTCTCCCTATAAAGCTTCCTCTTTGTCTATACACTCTAATACATCTTTTGCATTTCCACAATTTAAAAGCTTTTCTCTAAAATTTTCATCTCTTATTAATCTTGAAATTCTTGCCAGTACTTTTAAATAAATTTGACTATCTTTAAACGGTGATGCAAATACAAAAAATATTTTTACTTTCTCTTGATCTAAAGATTTAAAATCTACTCCCTCTCTACTTATTCCAAAAGCTATTGTTAAACTCTCCGCTGCATCAGTCTTAGCATGGGGAATTGCTACCCCTTTCCCTATTCCTGTGCTTCCCAAATTCTCTCTTTCTAAAAGAGCTTTGTATATAACATCTTTTTTTTCTATTTTATTGGATTTTCCAATTAAAGTAGATAACTCCTTTAGTGCTTCATCTTTACTTTTAGCTTTTAGATCAAGTGATATAAGTTCCTCTGACATATAGTCAGTTATTTTAACTATGTTTAACATGAGTAACCTCCAAATAAATGTTTCTTTAGATTTAGTTTCGTATCTAAATGATAGTTTATATATTTTTCATAAAGAATAATTGCATCAATTAAAGTATTTAAATCTACATTTTCCTCTGAAATTGATACCGCTTTCTCTATATTTGACAACACTTCAAATAACTCTTTCTTTAAAGGAATAACTTTATCGTTTCCAGAGTCTGTTATTACCGATTCAGAAATATTAAAATATTTTTGACCTGATATATCTATTCTATAACCTTCATTTTTTATAATCCAATTCATCATTTTTAGAATCAGTAAAAAATTAGTGTAGTTATTATTTTTTACGATAAAATACAAAGCCTTTTCTAATCTTTGAAAAAACTCTTTTTTTCTCTCTCCTGGCAAGATTATTTCATTTATTATAGAGAGAATATAAGATGAAATTTCTAATTTTTCTATATCCTTTTTTAAATCATAAAAAAATTCTATAGGGTCAATTGTATTCAGTATAAAATTATCACCTTTTTTGTAAAATGTAAAATTTGATAGAGTTAATAAATCTACCGAACTCTGGTCTCTTTTTTTACTTTTTCTAATTCCTTTAACTAAAAGATCAATCTTTCCAAAATTTTCTGAAAAAACTGTTATAATTCTATCACCTTCTCCAAAGTCTACTTTCTTTACTATCAATCCTTTAGTTTTTATAAATTTCATTTTTTTAGTTCCTTTCTTTTAAGGTCACTATTAACTTTTGTATCCTGCAGATATAACTCTGCTACCTTATTACCACTTTCAAATATCTCCATTTTTATTGGTAATAGATATCCATTTATTTTTTTATATTCTTTTACTCTTATCGTATAAGAATCTTTATATTTTATCTCTTTTACTTTTTCTAAATAATAATTTTCACTAAAACTTTTATCATTTTGATCCTTTTTTTTCAAATCTTTAATAATTGATAAAAAATTACTCACATCTTCACTTTTATTTTTAGAAACCTCATTGAATAATGGTATATAGACAAGAGATTCTCCATTTTCATATTGAAAAATCTCTCCTTTATTCACATTAGGAAGTATTACCTCTTTTCTAAGATAATCTGGAGATATATACTCTATACTATACTCTTTTTTTCTTTCATCTCCATTTAAATAAACTGTCTCTTTTACATTTGAATAAATATCTTTTATATCTGAAATTCTATTATTTGATGCAAAAATAGATACTCCTATAACAAAAAACATAAATAATTTCTTCATTATCTATCCACCTCTGTAAGAACTATTATTTCGTTCATATCCGTTATATTAAATGGTAACTTCACTATATACTCTACATTTTTATCATACTTGGGTTTAATTTCTTGAATCTCTCCTATTGATAACCCTTTTGGATAAACATCACTAATTCCTGATGTTGAAACCTTATCTCCTACTTTTAACTGTGCCTCATGGAATGAAACTGGTTCAAAAATTAATTGATCACTTCTATTTCCTTTAACTATTCCAATTGTATCCTCTGCAGCATTTGCACTAACTATTGAATCTTGGAAAGTTATCATTTGTACGATTGAATAATTTTTAAATACTTTCTCTACACGTCCTATCAAAGTTTCTTTAAATAAAACTGGCATATTTTTTTCTATTCCATCTGCTTCTCCGATATTTATCGCAAAACTCTCATACATCTCTCTCGTTTGTTGAAAACTTATCTTTCCAACTTTAAACTTAAATTTAAAGTGTTCCTTCATCTCTAGAAGATCTCTTAATCTTGTATTCTCTTCTAACAATCTTTGATTTTTTTCTTCAACTAGTGATTTCTCAGCTATTGTATGTTTCAACTTACTATTCTCAGAAACTAACTCTTTATAGTTTATAACACTTTCAGTACTTTCTTTAGCTGTTTTTCCTAAAAAGTAGATACGAGATTGAAATGGTAATAAAAATTCTTCAACCTCTGTCATAGTATACATAAAAACATCTTTTGCAAAGAAAACTATAACCATTATGATTATAAGTAAATATATTATATTTAAAACTCCATTTTTCTTCTTTCCTGTTTTCATCTCTATCCTTTTATAATTTCAACTAATATTTTTGACAAATCTACTAGATCTTTTATTTCAATATACTCCTCTAAAGTATGTACTTTTGACATTCCTACTGCTAAGTTTACACTTGGAACTCCTTTACTATTATAAATGTTTGTATCACTTCCACCACCAGAAGAAACTGTTTCGCCTTGTATTCCTATTCTTTCACAAGCATTTTTTACAATCTCTACTACTTCAGCGTTATCCTCTAATACAAACCCTGGGTATTCTACTTTTACTGTATTCTCTATTTTAGCTCCAAACTCTTTACAAACATCTTCGAATATATCAAATGTTTCTTTTAATAATGCCTCTAGCTTTTCATTAGATAAACTTCTAGCTTCATAATCTAACTCTACAGATGGCATAACAATATTTGTTGCTTGACCACCCTTCACTACCCCAATATTTGAAGTTGTTTCTAGATCTATTCTTCCTAGCTTTATTTTTGTGATTGCGTGTGCTGCTACTGTCAATGCATTAATTCCACTTTCAGGTGATATTCCCGCATGAGCTGGTTTTCCTATAATAGTTATGATTCCTCTTGCTGCTGATGGAGCTTTTGTTATTATTTTTCCAGGCTTTCCACTTGAATCCAATATAAATCCAAAATCTACACCGTAGCTTTCAATATCAAAAGCTTTTGATCCTAATAATCCAATCTCTTCTGCCATTGAAAATACTACTACTATTTCAGGATGCTCTAAATTATTATCTTTTATTACTCTTAACATCTCTATTATAGCTGCAATTCCACCTTTATCATCTCCACCTAATATAGATGTTCCATCTGATTTTATAATTCCGTTCTCCACTATTGGAGTTATTTTTTCACAAGGAACTACTGTATCCATGTGTGCACTAAATAAAAATCTCTTCTTTCCTGGAGACTTTAAAACTCCAATTATATTCCCACAGTTTCCACCGTTTATCTCTCCAGCATTATCCTCTTTTACTTCTAATCCTAACTCTTCTAGTAGTTTAATTAGATAGTCTCCCATAGCTCTTTCATTTTTCGAAGGAGATGAGATTTTTACCATATCTAAAAAATTCTCTACCAATCTAGTTTCTTTTATCATTTGTCCTCCCGTAGGTTATCTATTTTTTGATATTCTTCCCTAGATTATATTACATTGTCATTCCTTTGTAAAGAGTTAAAGACAACAAAAAATAACAGTAGTTCGGTACTACTGTTATTTTTTTCTAATATAGTTATTTAATTTTAATTTTTTTTAGCGTAATACTTTGTATGTAGTATTCTATGTGCCTCTGAACTTAATGGATGTTCTAAATATTTTTCATATAGAGACTGAATATATGGATTTTCATGTGATTTTCTAAACATTTTTCCGTTGTCAATATTTTGCAGTCCAGCAGCTCTTTTTATTACCTTTTCAAAATCTCCATGGTGATACGGTTGTCCTCCTCCTCCAACACATCCACCTTTACAAGCCATAATCTCTATTGCATGGAAAAACTCTTCTCCTGATTTAACTTTATTTAAGATCTCTCTCGCCGAAGATAATCCATTTGCTATAGCTATTCTTACAACTGTATCTCCAACTTTTACCTCACTTATTTTTATTCCTTCCATTCCTCTCATAGATTCAAAATTAACCTCTTCTAAAGTTTCATTTGTCATCCACTCATATAAAGTTCTAGTTGCAGCTTCTATAACTCCACCTGTTCTTCCAAATATAACTGCCGCTCCCGTTGAATATCCTAAAGGATTATCGAATTCTGAATCATCTAATTTTTTTAAATCTATATTTGACTGTTTTAATAAGTGAGCCAACTCTCTTGTTGAAATAGAATAATCTACATCTGGAACTCCATCGGTTGAAAACTCCTCTCTTGAAGCTTCATATTTTTTAGCTAAACATGGCATTATCGAAACATTTATTATTTCATCTCTTTTTATTCCTCTTGCTGGCCCCCAAATATTTTTCAATACAGCACCAAACATCTGTTGTGGAGATTTTGCAGATGATGGAATATCTAACATGTCTGGGTAATGATACTCTATAAAATTAACCCATGCAGGGCAGCAAGATGTTAGTATCGGTAACTTTACACCTTTATCTCCATTTAAGTATTTTTCTAATCTCAATTTAAATTCAGCAGCCTCTTCCATTATTGTTAAATCTGCTGCATAGTTAGTATCAAACACATCATCAAATCCCAATTTCTTTAAAGCTGTAACTAATTTTCCAGTTACATCAGTTCCAGGTTCATATCCAAACTCTTCACCTATTGCTACCCTCACAGCTGGAGCTACTTGAACTGTAACTCTTTTTCTTGGGTTAGCAATATCTTTTATTAGTCCCCAAGTGTAATCTTTCTCGTAAAGAGCTCCTACAGGACACACCGCTACACACTGTCCACAGAATGTGCAGTTCGTTTTATCTAAATCTGATTCAAAAGCTGTAGAAACAACCGATTTAAAACCTCTATTCACTGCAGATAATACTTGGCATTGCTGAATATTGTTACACATATTTTCACATCTTCTACACATTATGCATTTATCTAAATCTCTTACGATTGAAGGTGAAACTTCTCTTCTATATTCAAATATTTTCCCTTTAAATCTTATATCTCTAATTCCAAACTCCATTGCTAAAGTTTGCAAATCACACTTCCCGTTTTTAGCACAAATCAAGCAATCTGTAGGATGATTTGATAACATCAACTCTAATACATTTCTTCTTTTTTCCAAAACTTCCATTGTATTTGTATTTATTATCATCCCTGGTGAAATTGGTGTTGCGCAAGATGGCACTAAATTTTTTCTTCCTACTACTTCAACAACACATATTCTACATGATGCACAATCATTTTTAAATCCAATCTCTGGAATATTCATGTAACATAAGCTTGGTATTTTTATTCCAGCACTCTTTGCCGCTTCTAGTATTGTTGTTCCTGCTAAAGCTTCTACCTCTTTACCATCTATTATAACAATAACATTTTTCATAAATTACCTCCACTAAGCTACATCTATTGCATTAAATTTACAAGCACTATGACAAGCTCCACATTTTATACATCTACTTTGATCTATTACATGTCTCTCTTTTACTTTCCCATCGATACAAGCCACCGGACAAACTCTTGCACATGCCGTACATCCAACACATTTATCATTAACAAGATATCTTCTTAAAGCTTGACATTGACCAGCTCTACATTTTCTCTCATGAATATGTTCTAAATACTCATCCATAAATTGATTTAAAGTTGATAATACAGGATTTGGAGATGTTTGTCCTAATCCACATAAAGATGTAGTTTTTATTGTTTGAGAAAGCTCTTTTAATAGCTCTAAATCTTCCTCTCTTCCCTCTCCTTTCGTTATCTTATCCAATATTTCCCACAATCTTGTATTGCCTATTCTACAAGGTGCACATTTTCCACAAGATTCATCTACGGTAAATTCGAGATAGAACTTAGAAACTCCAACCATACAGTCGTCTTCATCCATTACAATCATTCCACCTGAACCCATCATAGAACCTTTTGCTAATAAAGTATCAAAATCTATCGGAGTATCCAAATCCTTTTCTGTTAAGCATCCTCCAGAAGGTCCTCCAGTCTGAACAGCCTTAAATTTTTTATTATTTTTTATTCCTCCACCAATTTCAAATATAACCTCTCTTAAAGTTATACCCATAGGAACTTCAACTAATCCAACATTATTTATTTTTCCTGCTAAAGCAAATACTTTTGTTCCAGGTGAATTCTTTGTTCCAATACTTCTGAACCATTCAACCCCTTTCAAAATAATTTGTGTTATATTGGCTAGTGTTTCAACATTATTAACAATTGTTGGTTTCTCCCAATATCCTGATTCTGCTGGATATGGTGGCTTTGTTGTAGGTTCTCCTCTTTCACCTTCCATAGAGTGAATAAGTGCTGTTTCTTCTCCACAAACAAATGCTCCTGCACCATATTTTATTTCAATATCAAAATCAAAATCTGTTCCAAATATTTTTTCTCCTAATATTTTCTCTTTTCTTGCAGAGTCAATTGCCTTTCTCAACCTATCTATTGCTAATGGATATTCTGCTCTAATATAAACAAGACCTTTTGTTGCACCTATCGAATATCCTGCAATAGCCATTCCTTCTATTATACTATGTGGATCTCCCTCTAAAATAGATCTATCCATGAAAGCTCCTGGATCCCCCTCATCAGCATTACAAACTATATATTTTTGATCTGATATATTTTTAGAAGCAAACTCCCATTTTAATCCAGTAGAGTATCCTCCTCCACCTCTTCCTCTCAAACCTGAATCTTTAATTATCTTTATTACATTTTCTGGAGTCATTGTAGTCAACACTTTTTTCAATGCGGCATATCCATCTGCTGCAATGTATTGCTCTAATGATTCAGGATCAATACTTCCACAGTTCTTTAAAGCAATTCTCAGTTGCTTTTTGTAGAACTCCATATTTTCCCCTTCAAAAACTCTCTCTCCATTTCTAGGATCGATATATAACAATTCAACTATTCTTTTTTCACTAATTATATCCTCAACTATTATTCTTTCTGCATCATCTGGTTTTACTTCAATATAAAATGTATTCTCTGGAATTATCTTAACTATAGGACCCTTTTCACAAAAACCAAAGCATCCTGTTTGAATAACTTCTACTTCCTCTTTTAATCCATGATCTTTTATTGATTTTCTCAAGTTTTCTACAATTTTTGCTCCCTTTGCAGATAAACACCCAGTACCACCACAAACAAGTATTTTCTTTTTCTCTTTCATAGCTAGCCTCCTAAAATACTTTTAATGCAATAATATAATAATGACTATTTTGATTCTTGTTTTCTATATTTTTCCAATATTTTTTTCATATCTTTTACATCTTCTTTTCCATACACATCTTTACCTATCAGAACAACTGGAGCCAAACCGCAGGCACCAACACATCTTAATGCATCTATCGAAAATAAACCATCTTCTGTAGTTTCTCCAACATCTACTCCTAAATAATTTTTAATACTATTTAATACTTTCTCTGCTCCTCTAACATAACAGGCTGTTCCCATACAAACTGAAATAGGATACTTTCCTTTAGGAACCATTGAAAAGAAGTGATAAAAACTTACAACTCCATAAACTTTTGCTATAGGTAGATTTAGTTCTTTTGCTATAAACTCCTGAACTTCTTGAGGTAGATAACCAAATATTTCTTGCCCTTTATGAAGTACAGAAATTAAGGCACCATTTTTTTCCTTAATTTCATCTATATACTTCTTTAATTCTTCGTACATCTCTTTTTTTAATTCATTACTGCAAGCCATTTTTACCTCCTGTTTTTTCATTTTATTATCTAAAGAATTCACTCTATTTTATTACTATATTTTTTTTTAAAAATCAATAGCTAGAATGATTTAAATTTTTTTTGTAAAATTTCTATAAATTCTTTTTCAACATTGTTTAATTTTTTATTTTTTTTAAAAACAACTGCGAAATCACGATTTAATCCATTTTCTTTTAAAGAAAAGGCTTCAACTCTTTCTTCCCATCGTCTATTTTTTAAAATCATATTAGATGTGAATCCCACTCCCATACCTAAAGATATCATTTCTAAAACACATTCTTGACTTTCTGTTTCTAAATATATATTAGGAATAAATCTGTTTTTTAAAAATATACTTTCTATAACATTTCTTAATTTTTGTTTTTCTTTAAGTAAAATAAATTTTTCCTCACTAAGTAAATCAAAATCTACTCTTGCACCCAAAAATCTTTTACTGTATTCACTATTTTTCGGTGTAACTAAAAACAACTCTTCTTTAAAAAATTTTATATAATCTAAATCTGCTGTCATCAATGGCAATGATATTATAGCAACATCTATTCTTCCATCTAAAATTCCCTTCTCTAAATCTTGGCTATTTTTTTCAACAATCTCTACTCTAATGTTTGGAAAGCTATTCTTTAAATCTGAAAAAAAATATGGTAAAAGATATAAACTTCTATTTGGAGAAACTCCTATAGAAATATTTCCCACTAAATTATCTGATAAGTCTTGCAATTCTCTCCATAAATCTTTTTTCAATTCCAATATTTCTAGAGCTCTTTTTATAAAAATCTCTCCCGCTAAAGTTAATTTTAATGGTGTCACACTTCTATCAAACAATTTAACCTTTATTTGTTCCTCTAAAGTTGCCACATATTGACTTAACGCTGGTTGTGATATATAAAGTTTTGCTGCAGCTTTTGTAAAACTTCTCTCTTGAGCTACACATAGTATATATTCAAATTTATTTAAATCCATTTTAACACCTCCAACAATATTATAACATAAAACTTATAATCATTATATATATTATAATATTAGACTAATATAGGAATGAATGGTATATTGTTTTTAAATAAAAACTTATCGAGGTGTATTTAAAATGAAAAAATCTATAATTATTTCTATCGCTGTAGTTCTATCTTTATTTATTTTTCCGAAATTTAACAAAAATGAAAATACTCATATCTATAAAAATGGAAAAGAGTTCTCTTATTATCAAAATGGTTCTATAAAATCTGAGGCAAACTATAAAAACGGAAAATTAGATGGAGATTATATATTTTATAAGGAGAATGGAGAGATTAGTAAAACTTATATATATAAAATGGGAAAATATATAAAATAAAAAAAACCTGTAGAGAAATCTACAGGTTTTCTATTTAAACTACTTTGCAGCAGTGTAAGCGTTTTCTGAACCGAAAACTGTTTTAATTTTTGATTTGTAGTAAGCTTTCATTTCAGCTTGTGCAACACCTAAGTATTTTCTTGGATCGAATTCTCCAGGTTGCTCTCCGAATACTCTTCTTACTCCTGCAGTGAATGCAAGTCTTCCGTCAGTATCAACGTTTATTTTTGCAACACCTGATTTAGCTGCTCCCATTAACTCTGTATCTGGAATTCCGATAGCATCTTTTAATTGTCCACCGAATTTCTTGATTTCTTCAACGTATTTTTGAGGTACTGCTGATGATCCGTGTAATACGATTGGGAATCCTGGTAATCTTCTTTCGATTTCAGCTAATATGTTTAACTCTAATTTAGGATCAGTTCCTGGCTTGAACTTGTGAGCTCCATGAGAAGTTCCAATAGCGATTGCTAATGACTCTACTCCAGTTCTTGATACGAACTCTTCAACTTCATCAGGGTTTGTAAAGATACTGTGCTCTGCAACAACGTCATCTTCTACTCCAGCTAGAACTCCTAATTCAGCCTCTACAGTTACGTCAAATTGCTTTGCGTACTCTACAACTTCTTTTGTGATTGCTATATTTTCTTCGAATGAATAGTGAGAACCATCGATCATTACTGATGAGAATCCTGCATCTATACAAGCCTTTACTGCGTCTAAGTTTGGTCCGTGATCTAAGTGTAATGCTACTGGAATATCTGATCCCATAGCTCTTGCTCTATCCACAGCTGCCTTTGCTAATAATGGAGCAACCTCTTTTGTCATATATTTTAATGCCCCTGTTGAACATTGTAATATAACTGGTGAACCCATTTCAGCACAAGCTTCTACGATTGCTAACATTTGCTCCATGTTGTTGAAGTTGAATGCTGGAACTGCGTAGTGCTCTCTATTAGCCTTTGCGAACATTTCTCTAGTATTAGATAATCCTAAATCTTTGTAATTATATGACATAACTTTTCCTCCTGATATTTTATTCATCTATTAATATAACAAATTTTTAAACTAAAATCAATTTTTGAAACTATTAGTTTTTTATCTTTATTTGACTTAAAATATATCTAAAAAACCACTTTATTTTTCTTTTACTCTTAAATATTTTAAAAACTTCTGGTATAAGTTCAATTACATCCTCAATTATTTGTTGATACGATGCTAAACTCTTTGGCAATAAGTTTTGAGTATTTACTAACCAAGATAATAAAATTAAATTGATTATTCTTAAAAAGCTCGAAGCAAAATTTAAAATACCACCTTTTGTGACATAGATATTATAAATTTTAAAAAATACCTCTCCCTCTTGGTTATAATATATTTGAGCTAAAAAAGTAGTAAGATAGATAAATAAAAGAAACTTTAATTTTTTTAGATGTTTCAGCAACTCTTTATTTAAAAATACATTTAATAAAACTCCAACAAATAATAAAACTCCCAATACTCTCATATCTTTAATCAATAGATTCAAGATAAATAGAACTAAAAGACTACTTTTTAACAACAGTCATACCACCCATGTATGGTACTAATGCTTCTGGTATTAAGAATGATCCATCCTCTTGTTGGTAGTTTTCCATAATTGCAAGTAATGTTCTTCCTACTGCTAATCCTGATCCATTTAATGTATGGCAGAATTCACTCTTTGAACTTCCTTCTGGTCTATACTTTAATCCCATTCTTCTTGCTTGGAAATCTCCACAGTTAGAACAAGATGAAATCTCTCTAAATTTATTTTGCCCTGGTAACCATACTTCTATATCATAAGTTTTAGCTGCTCCGAATCCCATATCTCCTGAACAAAGGTGAATTACTCTGTATGGTAACTCTAATCTTTGAAGAATAGTTTCAGCATTAACTAACATCTTTTCTAATTCGTCATAAGATGTTTCTGGAGTAGCTAACTTAACCATTTCAACTTTATTAAATTGATGTTGTCTAATTAATCCTTTTAAATCTCTTCCGTAAGATCCAGCTTCTCTTCTAAAACAAGGTGAGTAAGCAGTGTAATATTTTGGTAAATCGCTTTCATTTAAAATTTCTTGTCTATGAATATTTGTTAATGTAATCTCCGAAGTTGAGATTAAGAACATATCATCAGTTGTTTTATACATATCCTCTTCAAACTTAGGTAATTGTCCAGTTCCTTCACAAACCTCTCTTCTTACGATAAATGGTGTTAAATGCTCTGTGTACCCATGTTCAGTTGTATGTATATCTAGCATGAAACTGATTAAAGCTCTCTCTAATCTCGCTGCAGCACCTCTATATATTGTAAATCTTGACCCACCTAGCTTAGCTCCTCTTTCGAAGTCTAATATTCCTAAGTTCTCTCCTAATTCCCAATGCTCTTTTGGCTCAAATGTGAACTCTTTTGGTGTTCCCCATCTTCTGATTTCAACGTTATCATCTTCATCTTTTCCTATAGGAGTACTTGAGTGGTATGCATTTGGTAATGTCATTTGGAAATATGTTACTTTCTCCTCTACCTCAGCAAGTTTAGCATCTAATTCTTTTATTTGAGCAGAAACTTTTCCCATTTCAGCAATTATTTCAGATGCGTCCTCTCCAGCTTTTTTTCTTCTAGCTACTTCCGCAGACTCTGTATTTCTTTTATTTTTTAACGTTTCAACTTCGGATAAAATCTCTCTTCTTTCTGTATCTAATGTTACAAACTCTTGAAGATCGATGTTACTTCCTCTGTTTACCAGCATCTCTTGAAGTGTATCAATATTTTCACGAATAAATCTTAAATCTAGCATAGCCTTTTCTCCTTTATACTTATATTATATATTTTAGATTTTATAACCCTTTTTTATTATATGTACGTTCTTAATATCCACACCTGCTAATATTAAAAATGAATTTGGTGAAGTATTAACCAGTTCTAACTCAATCGTATTCTCTACTCTAGAGAAATCTTTAACTCTCTCACCTAAATTTCTCTCAGATATTTTACCATTTTTCTCTTTTCTTTCAATTATTTCATCTTGATTGAATAGATTTTCTAAAGTATCTATATCCTCTTTTTCCCCTGTTATTTGGAATAAAGCATTTGTATAAGTATCTACAATACTTTTTTTATCCTCTACTGTTTCAACTTTATTTACTCTAAAGCCAGGAACAGCTGCAGAATTCATTCTTTCTAAAACTTCCTCATTTGTCATCACTTCTGATAACTCTATATCCATTAACTCATTAAAAGCTTCAGTTCCTAAGGATACTGGGTTTCCTAAAGATATCTTTGGTCTTGGATGAAACCCTTGTGTGTATTTCATAGGTATATGAGCTTTCTTTAATAGTCTATCTGCAAATCTAAGCATATCTAAATGGGATATAAATCTCATCTCTCCATACTTATCAAAAAATATTCTCTTTTTCATTAAACTACCTCATTTTTCTTATTTTGTATATTGTACCACGTTAGCCCTGTAAATTAAATACCTTTCTTTAAAAAAATAAAAAATCTAAAAGGATTTTTCTGTCCTTTTAGATTTTATTTTTATATTTTTTTCTCTAACTCTTTAACTCTTTTTAATAACTCTGGTAACTTTTTTTGTACTGCTTTTACTTTTAGATCATCTTTTAAATTCATCAGTGGATGACCTGCTAAAATTTGATTATCATCAACATTTCCAGTAACTCCAGATTTAGCTCCTATCATTACGTTACTTCCAATTTTTATGTGTCCACCTATTCCAACTTGTCCTCCTAAAGTTGTATTATTTCCAACTTCAGTACTACCTGCTATTCCAACTTGAGAAATAATTAAGCAGTTTTCACCTATAATATCATTATGTGCTATTTGAACTAAGTTATCTATTTTTGTGTATTTTTTTATTATAGTATCTCCGATAGTTCCTCTATCAATAGTTGTGTTCGCACCTATCTCTACAAAGTCTTCTATCACAACAGACCCTATTTGATCTATCTTTGTATTATTTCCATTTACTTTAACAAATCCAAATCCGTCTGATCCAATTACAGCTCCTGGTTGAATAACACACTCTTTCCCAATTTTACAAAACTCTCTTATTGTTACATTTGGATAAACTGTTGTATTGTCTCCAATTTCTACTCCTTCACAGATTGTTACGTTTGGATAAATTGTAACATTTTTTCCAAGTTTTACGTCGTGCCCTATGTATGAATTTATAGCTACGGTAGTCTCTTCACCTATAACTGCTGAATCCTCAATCATTTTTTCCATTCTCTTAGTTTTTCTTTTAAAGAAATTTAATAGTTTTGGCATTAAAACTCTAGGATTAGAAGTTACAAGTAGATATGTTTTTCCATTTTCTGGCAACTCTATTCCTGCAGGTACTATAACAACACTTGCCTTTGTCTCATTTAATTTTTTTAAAAACTTTTCATCTGATGCAAAAGTTACATCTCCTTCTTGAGCTTGAAAAAAGGGAGATAACCCTGTAATGTTTACCTTGGCATCTCCCTTTACCTCACATTCAAGAAGGGATATTAACTCATCTATTTTATAAGTCATAATATTTTATCCCTCTCTTTTTTTACAATACTATTAGTTTATTTTTTTACTTTTTTCCATAACATTTAATACTTTTGGAGTTAAATTTTCTCCACCAAATTTGATTGCTCCCTGCTCTAAAACATAATCATATTTTTCTGATCTTGCTACATTTTGAATAGATATATTTATTAATCTATCAATCTCTTGCATCTTTTTAGCTTCTTCATTAGATAACTTTGCTTGAGACTCTCTTACTAATTTTTGGAAAGCTGCAACTTTATCTTCGAAAGCTTTTTTCTCAGTTTCTGTTACATCTTTTCCTTTTCCTTGTAATTCAACTTGAAGTTTTTGTAAATCTATCTCTTGCTTTTGTAATGTTGCTTCTAAAGCTTGCTTTTCTTTAGTTAAGTTATCTCTAACAACCTTTGTTTGCGAGTATTTTGCGAAAAGCTCTTGGCTGTTTACATATCCTACTTTTAATGCAAATGCAGATGTTGATAATGCTCCTAGCATTGCGATTAGTGCTATTTTTTTCATTGTGAATCCTCCATATATATATTTATTAGAATGATTGTCCCATATTAAAGTAGAACTTCATACCACTTTCTTCTGAATCTCCAACTGGCCATCCAAAGTCAAATCTTAAAGGTCCTACTGGTGTGTTAACTCTTAATCCTACTCCAACTGTAGTTGCTATATCGTCAGGTGCTTTTGCATCTCTTCCCTCTCTTAGGTATCCTGGGTCTTCCCCTTGGTAATCCCAAGCTCTTCCAAAGTCAGAGAATACAACGAATCCTAAAACATCATTTATTTGAGTTCTGTTTTCTACTGTTGCCGTTACTTTTTGAGTTCCTTGATAGAATCCTCCATCATATCCTCTAAGAGTACTTCCTCCACCTACCCAGAATCTTTGTGACTCAGGAGTCGATGAAGTCATTATTCCTCCAACTGCTCTATATGCAAAAGTATTATCCTTGAATAATCCTCTATGATATTTTCTAAATTCTAAAGTTGTATTTGCAAAAGTTCCAGAATCAATAGTATCCGCATATCCAACTTCTACTTGATACTTACCATACCAACCAGCTGTTGGATTCCAATAACTATTTCTAGTATCATAAGTTATTGATGGGTAAATACTGAATAGTCCATAACTTCTATCCTCTCCCCATTTTTGTTTTAGCTCTTCACCATTGCTTATATATGATAGTTCTTCTGTATCTGTTTTTTCTGTTATATATTCAGCTTTTGTTCCTATTCCTATTCTTAAATTCTTAGTTAAACCTTTTCCTACGTTCAGCTTAGCTCCGTATGTATCTGTTTCATTAAATAGGATACTATCACTATTTTCATATTCGTTCTTATAAAGACTCCATCCCCAAGAGATTCTATCAGTATCTCTTATCCAAGGATCTGAGAAGTTAATTGAGAAACTTGTATAGTTTTCATCTGATTTTTCAAATGTTACACCTAGTTCCTGCCCTTTTCCTTTCCAGTTCATATCCTTAACTGATAACATTCCTAACAATCCAATTTCAGAACCGTAAGATACTGCTCCTTGTAATGTCGCTGTTCTTTCTTCTTCTAACAGTAATAATAAATCTGTTCCTGAACCTTCTCCTGATCTTTGTTTAGTTTCATACTTTACATTTTTAAAATACCCAGTTCTCATCAAATTAGAAACTGTTTCGTTGTATTCGTTAATATTAAATACTTCACCTTCTTTAATTTCAATCTCTCTTTCAACTACATAATCTCTTGTTTTTAGAAGTGTATCTGTAGCTTTTCTTCTTTGTCCTTTTTGCTTAGTTACCATTTTAGTAAAGTCTACTTTTCCAACCATACCTTCATTTATAACTATTTCTAACTCATTAGTTCCTGTTAAATCGATATCTTCTATCTCAGCTAACACGTATCCATCTTCATTGTATTTCTTTAATATCTTATCTCTAGCATCTCTTAAATTATTTAAATTTAATACTTTTCCTGTTTCTATATTTACTAAAGCTTTCAATTCTTCTGCTGTATATTTAGTATTTCCTGATATTTTTATTCCATTTATAATTGGATTTTCAATAACTGAATAAACAACAACTAATCCTTCTGGATATTGATATACATCTGGAATTACTTCTCTATACATACCTGTTTCAAGCAACTCTCTTTGTCCTCTAACTATTCTATTTTTAGAGAAATATCCTCCCGCTTTAATCGGTATCTTTTTAGCGACTTCTGATACAGGAACATTCACACTTCCTATTATCTCTAAACCTGATACAACTAAAGAAGTATCTACTCTTTCTCTTTCTGAAGCTGGCAATATCCCTTGTTTTTCTAAAAGTTCTTTAGTTTCTCTTTTTTCTTTAACATCCACTACTAACTTTATTCCACCATCAAAAACTTGAGGGTAAATTGCTAACTCTTCTATATAATTACTATTTTTTATATTATTATAGTCTTTTAATAACCCTTCTGTTGAGAATACTTGTCCTTTTTTTAGGCTCATTTTTTGTATTAAAACATCTTGTGGTATTTCATTTAAATTTCTAAACTCTACCCCTTTTACTAAATATTCTCCTTCTGCTCCAAATGAAACTACAGAAGCTATTAGTGATATTATTCCGATTAGGTGTTTTCTCATCCTAAATTGCCCTCCAATTATTTTTTATTTAGAAAAAATATCTTTTATACTATTATATTTTCTTTCAAATTTAAAATCAACATAATAATTTAAATTTCCTTTTTTCTCTTCATCTATCATATTTGCTTCATTTAACCTTGACACTCCAACTCCGTAAGACCATCCTGATCTATATCTTCTTTCAACTTTAAAATCAAATTGATTAACTGAATTTGAGACTTCATTTGATTGTCCTTCACTAGAACTTTTTCCAAAATCATATTTACTTCCATCTATTATTCCTAATTTCAATACCCAGAAATACTTATCTTTATATATTGGATTCTCCGCTTCTAAATAAGCTCCGAAGCCAAATACATTTGGATCCTGTGTTTTAGGATCGTCGGAATTTGCTAATACTTCTTGATTAAAAACATCAGAAACTATTCTAAATTTCGAAATATGAAAAGTGTTCTTTATCGTTTTAGATATAGGTCTCAATAACGTACTTGATATCTGACTATCTATTATAGTTTTAAAAAGTAACGCTACTATATTTTTATCACTCTCATCGCCATCGCCATCAAATATATTTTTTAAACTACTACTTTCACTTCCTTGACTAGTTAATATATTTAATCTTAAACTATTTAGCTCTCCTTGTAAAGAAATTTCTATATTTCCATTCGCAGTTAATGATGAAACATCAAAAATTAAATTTGGGTTAAAATCTGAAAGTAGTCCATTTTTTTTATCAGATAATAACAAAGCTCTTGTGACCGTAAAATCTTCACTTCCTAACACAAAACTTCCCTTTTGAACTTCTAATTCACCCAATACTGATATTTTATCATTTTTTCCTACTAAATTAAACCTACCTAACAAAATACCTTGAACATCTTGAGCAAATGTTGATATATCTGGAATATTTATATTTATTCCATCTTTTATCATAACTCCAACATTAAACTCTGGAGTTTCATCTAACTTACTTCCCTTTATTTCAAAATCTTCTCCAAGTCTTTTACTCTCACCTATTATAGCTCTTGTCTTATCTATTATAAAGTTTAATATAGTTAAAATCAACCCCTTATCTTCTTTTAATATACCTGTTATCTCTCCATTGTTTATAATGATATTTCCAGAAACTTTATTTTCAGAGTATATTAGATTTGTAGATAAATCAATTCTAAAATAATCTTTTAATTCATAAATCATATTTTTCAAAGTAACATTAAAAGCATAATCTAATTCTTTATAAAATTCATCATCCGCCTTCATCTCTTCAATAGAAGGAAGTTTTAAGTAGCCTCTACCTTTTATCTCTCCCTTATTAATTAAACCTTCCAAAGAGTTAACAGTCAGCCTCTCATTGTCTATCTTTAAAACCATGTTCAGTTTTTCCAAATCTAATAAAGCACTCGGTAAATTTGCATTAAAATCTATAAGATCTACATACCCGCTATTTTCTTTTAATATACTAGAAAGCCAAACATCTACATTAGCAGTTCCACTTATATTTTTAATAACATCTTTTGGAAGAATTCCATTTAAAAAACTTAAATCAATATTTTTAGAAAATATATTGAATTTATACTCTTGAGATTGTATTAAATACTCACCTTTTCCTTTTATTTCATTATTTTCATAATAACCTAAAAGTTCATCAACTTTTAATTTTCTTTTATCTCCATTTAATTCTAATGAAATTTTATCAAAATCAATTCCTTTTATTTCATATTCTCCATCAAATAATTTTAATGAATAGAATGGATCTAAAATATCTCCTTTGATACTGCTTTCTAATCCAATACTACCACTCATATCTTTTACATTTACAAACCCCGAAAAATCTTTTAAGTATAAAC
Source organism: Cetobacterium sp. ZOR0034 (assembly GCF_000799075.1). Lineage (NCBI taxonomy): Bacteria > Fusobacteriati > Fusobacteriota > Fusobacteriia > Fusobacteriales > Fusobacteriaceae > Cetobacterium > Cetobacterium sp. ZOR0034. The sequence continues at coordinate 68,954 of NZ_JTLI01000006.1, read as the reverse complement.
TTTGTTTAGGTACTATAAAATCTATTGTATTCTCTAAAAAATCTAACTCTCCTCTTGAGGACAGCAATTTTTTCCCCTCTAAATTAAATACATCTATACTTTCTATATTTAAAATGTTCTCTAACTCATCTTTTTTATAAGATAAATCTAATTTCAAACTAGGTATTGAGTTTCCATTTAAATATGCTCTATCTACAGTTATATCTATTTTTGCATCTATACTCCCATCAACTATCTTCCCATCAACTCTTGATAACAATCTATACTTAAGAGCTTTAAAAGAGTAATATTTAGAAAGATTCTCCTCAAGAATATTAATTGAAAATTCACCCTTATTACTTTTTAAATCGTATCTAACATTTGCTAAACTCTGATTTATTTTAAAATTATTTAAAGCAACCGTATCATTTTGATAATTGATATCTCCATTTAAAGATACTAGCTCCTTATTTGGTGTTTCTAAATAAGCTTCAGTTACCTTTGCAGTTGCCTCTAAATTATCAAACAGACCTTTTACAGAACCTTTTACATCATTTAATATTAAGTTAATATTACTATTTTTAAACTCACTACTTCTCAATCCATTAATGCTATAATTCAAATCAATATATTTTTCTAAGGTATCTAGCTCTCCATTTATTTTAAAAAATCCATTTCTTACATCGGAGATTTCTAACTTTCCATCTTGATATTTTGAAACAATTTTTATTCCTTCAAGTTTAAAGTTTTTATACTCAACTTTTCTTAATTCTCCATCTATTTGAGCTTGTAATCCATCATTGTTTATTAATGATAGATTCAGATAACTCTCTAATCCTAAGTCCTGTCCTTCTACTTGTAAATCCTTAACTGCCCCTCTTAAAATAAATTTATCTTTTTCACCTGCTATTTGACCTATGAAATCAAGTTTAGCTTTTAACGACAATTCTCCAAAAAGATTTTTCTCTTGGAAATTTTTTATATGTATTTTAAAATTATAGTTCAGTATTTCTCTATTTAAATCTCCAGATAATTGTAAAACTTTTTGTTTTTCATTATTTATCATTGAGATTTCTTCAAAATTTATTTTTTTATCTTCTTCACTCGCTTTAAATAAAAAAGTATAATCATTTATCAAATTTTTTCCAGAGAGGTTTAACAAATCTAAATTACCTTTTTCTAAATCATAGCTCAAAGCTAACTTTGAATCTTGGTATAACTCTACTCTCTTTTCATCTTTCAAGTATTCTCCATTAAAATCTATAAAACTACTTTTTATATCAAACTTTAAGTTATCTTCTCTCAAATCTAAATCTGCACTATATGAGAATACTTTTTTGTAGTCTACTCCTTTAAATAAAATATCCAATTCATTTCCTGAAAGATTTAAAATACCATCTTTAAAATTAACTTTTCCATTCAGATTATCAACTTCTATTCCAGATGATACAAAAGGATAGCTCTTATATAGTACCTCCGCTTTAAAACCTAAATCTTGTTTATAAAGCAGCTCTACGTCTACATTCTTAAATATCAACTCATCTAATGGTAGGTTTAGATCTCCCAATAGTTTATAACTTCTAGCTGTTGAATAAGGTAAATCTTTAAACTGAAAATCAACTTTAACTCCTGTTTCCTCTGAATAAAAAACCTTAAATAATCCGGGTGTTTTATTTAAATCATATCTAAAATCAACGTTTATTCCATTTTCCTTAAAATCAATATTTCCATTGACATCCTTTACTATATCACTTAAACTATCATAGATTACTGTTCCATCTTTTAGATTAGCATGACCTCTCAATCCACTCGTAGCTATAGTTAAATCCATATTAAATATTCCAGACGCTCCACTCAACTCTTTATCGTCATACCCATATTGAATAAGTTCTGGCTTTACATCTATATTTTTTAATATAATATTCATATTTAAAGGTTCATTTAAATTATTTAATCTATACTCATATATCTCTTTATTTCTATTCCCTTTAAACTCTAAATCAATTCCTTTTACTTTGTCAAATGACACGTATCCATTTACTACATCCAACTCCTGCTTTATCTCTCTTGAATACGTTGTATCTCTAAAAATCAAAGTTCCATTCTTAACTGTTATTATATCTATCGGCACCGCAGCTCCAGCCTTACTATTAGGATCTGATTCTCCTCCACTAGAAAAAGCATTAACTATATTTACATTTTCACCATTTCTTTCAATATGAACCCATGGATTCTCTACATTAATCTCTTTCAATCTGAAATTTTTTAAAGATTCTTTTGAATATGTAATAACAACCTGTGGAGCTTTGACCATCGTGTCATTCCCTTTAGAAAGAACAACATCTTTTATATCAATCTCTCCAAATTTTGGAAATTTAATCTCTTGAGAAGATATTGTTGGTCCTAATGCTAATTTTAGTATAACTTCTACTAATTTCGGCAAATTATATTTTACTAACAATCCTCCACTCAAAAAAATAAAAATGGGAAGAGCTATGAATATAATTTTTTTATATTTTTCAAAAATTTTCATAGTTCTTCCCTCCCTAGTTATTTTCTTAATGTATTTTATAAAGGTTTTTTTAAAGCTACCCCTGCTCTTCTTGGATATTTTTTATCTGTTGAACTCTCTTTTAGAATCTCAACAACAAGTCTTTCATCTCCATAATTTGGTAAATTATATCTATGAATTGTCATTATTTTTGCACCAAGAGTATTTAAAGCGTTTATTGCTTCTCCCTCCTCTTCTGTTCCAACCATTTTCTGTGCTAAGAAATGACCTCCAACTTTTATAAAAGGAATCATATATTCTAAAATTACGTTTAGTTTATTTACTCCTCTGCAAAGTCCTATATCAAAGCTTTCTCTATTTTCATCATTTATATAATCTTCAGCTCTTGAGTTCACAACAGTTACGTTATCTAATTTTAACATCTCTTTTACATTTTGTAAAAATGTTGTTTTCTTTCCCACTGAATCCATCAATACAAACTCCATATTTGGATTAAATATTGCTAAAACCATTCCAGGAAATCCAGCTCCAGTTCCTATATCAATAGCTTTTTTCCCTTGCTTTTCATCCAATAAGTTTTGAAGTAAAAGTGAATCTAAAAAGTGTTTCTCAATAGCATCTTTTGTATCTCTAATAGCAGTTAGATTTGTATGTGCATTATATTCCACTAAATATTCTAAATATTTAACTAGATTCTCTATCTTTTTATCTGTATATTCTAATCCTATTTTTTTTATTCCGTCAATTAAATACTCTTTCATCTATTTATTACCTCTCATTTTAAGATACATTAATAGTACTTGAATATCTGCTGGAGAAACCCCTGAAATTCTTGAGGCTTGACCTATGTTATACGGTCTAACTTGCTTAAGTTTATCTTTAGCTTCTTTAGGCATATTTTCTAAAGAATCATAATCCATATCTTCAGGAAGTTTTTTAGTTTCCAATCCTTTATGTTTTTCTATCATTTTTAATGATTTTTGAATATATCCAGAATATTTTACTTGAACTTCAACTTGGTATTCTGTATCTTCACAATATTCACCTAAGTCAAACTTCTCTATTAATTCAGAAATATACTTTATATCAGAATAAGTTACTTCCGGTCTTCTCAATAATTCTATTAATGTTATTCCAGACTTAACTTCAGGTTCGTTTGCTCTTAATAACACTTCATTCACTCTTGGATTACTACTTCCAACGTGTTGCTTTTCTAACTTATCAATTATTTCTGCTACATCTGACTCTTTCGTTTGTACTCTTCTGTATTCTTCATCTGAAACAAGCCCAATCTCATGACCTATTTTTGTCAATCTTAAATCAGCGTTATCTTCTCTTAAAACTAATCTATACTCACTTCTAGCTGTAAACATTCTATATGGTTCATTTGTTCCTTTTGAAACCAAATCATCTATCAATGTTCCTATATACGAATCTGCTCTATCTAATATTACAGGCTCTTTTCCAAATACTTTTCTAGTCGCATTTATTCCTGCCATAAGCCCTTGAGCTCCAGCTTCTTCATACCCTGATGTTCCATTAATTTGTCCCGCTAAGAATAAATTCTCTACTTTTTTAGTTTCTAAGGTATACTTTATCTCTTCTGGAATTATATAATCGTATTCTATTGCATAAGCATATCTCATTATCTTTGCATTCTCTAATCCTTCAATACCTTTTAACATTTGATATTGAACATCTGTTGGTAAAGATGATGAGAATCCACTTATATAAACTTCATTTGTATCATAGCCCTCTTTCTCTAAAAACAGATGATGTCTATCTTTATCAGGATATCTGAATACTTTATCTTCGATTGATGGACAATATCTTGGTCCAGTTCCTTGAATTGTTCCATTGAATAATGGAGATCTATCTTTATTTGAAATAATTGTGTCGTGAACCTCTCTATTTGTAAACACCATGTGGCAAGGTATCTGCTTTCTTGTTAAAACTTCTTCGTCTGTTGTTCTGCTTGAAAACTTTAGAACTCCTTCGTCACCAGGTTGAATTTCTACTTTTGAATAATCAATTGTTCTAGCATCAATTCTTGGAGGTGTTCCTGTTTTAAATCTTCCTAATTTTATTCCTAAGTTTGCTAGCGATACAGGTAACTCTTCTGAAGACAACTCTCCCATTCTTCCACCTTGGAATTGTTTCTCTCCAATATGAATAAGTCCTCTCATAAATGTTCCTGTTGCAATAACAACAGCTTTAGCCCTATATTCTACACCCTCTTTTGTTTTTACTCCAACAACTTTATTGTTTTCAACAACAATATCAGTTACCATACCTTGAATTACATCTAAATTATCTGTATTTTCTAGAGTTTTCTTCATCTCTTTACTGTAGTTTACTTTGTCAGCTTGAGCTCTTAAAGATCTAACCGCTGGTCCTTTTTTTGTGTTCAGAACTCTTATTTGAATAAATGTTTTATCTATATTTCTTCCCATCTCTCCACCTAGAGCATCAACCTCTTTCACTAAATGTGATTTAGCCGGTCCTCCTAAAGATGGATTACAAGACATGTATCCTATATTATCTAACAGTATTGTGAACACTGCTGTTTTGGCACCCATTCTTGCAGCAGCTAGTGCGGCTTCACACCCTGCATGCCCTGCTCCTACAACTATAACATCAAAATTTTGCATTTCTACTCCTCTCTATTACTTTAAATTCTTTAGTTCTGCAGCTGTTTTGGCATCTGTTATTACAAGTAAAATATCTCCTTGTTCTATAACTGTATCAGCTGATAAATTAGGAATAAAGTTTCTATTTCCTTTTTTTATTCCTACTATATTTACATTATACCTTTTTCTTATGTCTAATTCTATTAAAGTTTTATTCCAAAAACTTTCTGGTGATTTTATCTCTGCTAATAGGAAATCTTTTGAGAATCTAAAATGTTCAATCATATTTGGATCCATTGCAGCTAGTGCTGTTCTTTTTCCCATATACTCTTCTGGATAAACAACTTGATTAGCTCCAATTTTTTCTAGAACTCTTCCATGTCTTCTTGATATTGCTTTTACAATAATTTTTTTTACACCTAATTCTTTTAAATTCAATGTAACCATTATACTTGGCTCAATAGCTCCTATACATACAAAAGCTACATCAAATCCTTCTAGTCCTATATTTTTCAATTCCTTATCATCTGTTGCATCTGCAACAACTGCATTTTCAACTATCCCACTGTTTACAGCCTCTTGGATTGTATCTTCAGATTCATCTATTGCTAAAACTTCTTCGTTTGATTTATATAAAGTCTCTGCAACACTTGCTCCAAATCTTCCCATACCAATTACTACATATTGCTTCATTTTTCCTCCATTATTAACCAACTAAAATATTTTCTTTCGGATATCTTAAACTTTGTTTAACTTTCTTTTCTCCCAATGCTAAAGCAAATGTCATTGGACCTAATCTACCTATAAACATTGTTATTATTATCAATATCTTTGATAATGCCCTTAAATCAGCTGTTATCCCCATAGATAACCCTGCTGTTCCAAACGCTGAAACAACTTCAAAGGCTATTTTGTCAAAGCTTACCCCTGTTTCTATTGTCATAACAGCCATTATTATTATAGAAACATATATTATTGATATTACTAATATTGCTAAGGCTCTATTTAATATATCCCAACTGATTCTTCTATTGAATACATTTATATTTTCTTTTCCTTGAATAACTCCTAAAACATATAAAACAATTACCCCTATTGTAGTTGTTTTTATTCCTCCACCTGTAGATCCAGGGGAAGCTCCTATGAACATCAATATGCAAAACATGAATATCGTTGCTGGATTTAAAGTTCCCATTGGAACTGTATTAAACCCCGCAGTTCTCGTTGTAACACTTTGGAAAAAAGAAGCTAAAATTTTATCAAACCAACTCAAATTTCCTATAGTTGTAGGATTTTTATACTCTAATAAAAAGAATAAAATCATTCCAACAAACGTTAAAAACATCGAAACTAAAATAGCTACTTTTGAAGTCAAAGTAAATCTTTTTACATCTCGTCTCACTGCAATTAAAACTGAGTTTATTACAGAGAATCCTATTCCACCTAAAATAATCAAATATGCAACTGTCATATTCATAAGAACACTTCCTGCATAATTTTCTAAATTGTTTGAAAACAATGAAAATCCAGCATTACAAAAAGCTGATATCGAATGAAATATTCCAAAATATAAAGCTTTTGAAAATTCAAAAGTTTTTAAAAATTCCAATGTTAAAAAGAACGCTCCTATTCCTTCTATCAATAGTACAATTATTACTATTTTTTTTATAAAATCTACTACTTCACCACTACTTTCAGCATTTCTTTCCTCTTTTATAAGTTCTCTATCTTTGTAACTCATCTTTTTTCCGATTAATAGGAAAAAGAGTGATGAAAATGTCATTACACCAAGTCCACCTAACTGAATAAATACTAGTAAAATTATTTGTCCTTCAAATGACAGTACCTGACTTATATCTATTACAGATAATCCTGTTACACATATTGCCGAAGTTATTGTGAACACCGCTGTCAAAAAACTTATTTTTTGCCCATTTTGCAACGAGAATGGCATATATAGTAATATAGACCCAAATAAAATTGCTGCAAAAAATCCAAGTATTAACTTTCTCGAAAGAGATAGTCGACCTATTGGGCTTAAAAATTTGCTTATCATCTATTTCCTCCTATGAAAAAATGCTTTTGAAATTATACATTATTTTTATCATTTTTTCAAGTTCACTAAATAATTAACAAGGATAGAATTAAGAAATCCTATCCTTGTTTTAATTAATATTTTTTTATCTATATGATTTGTAATTCGGATTTACACCTTTCTCTAAAAGTAATTTTTCTAGATTCTTATAACCTAATCTTTTTACTTTTAAATAAACCTCACCTAATATATTCTCACCATATATATTTTTTTCATCAAGATTATATTGAGCATCTGATAGCACACTTATAACCTCTTCTGAATTAGCATAATATATCGGATAGTTTCCTTTTTTATCTTTTAACAAATATAAGCTTTTATCTTTAGTTAACATTCTTTTTAAAATCTCTTCATTCTCTATATTCACAGCCCAAAAAATTGGATACCATTCACTCGAATCAAGAATTTTTAATTGAACATCGTTATCTATTAATACAATAACTAAATCTTCCGGCTTTGTTTTTATATAAAAATTTAAAAGTAACTGTCCATCACTTGTAAATGCATTTAAATTCGATCTTTCATTTAAAAACATTTTTAAAGCATCCATGCTATTAACATAAAATATTGGTGGTCTTGGGGAAGTTACCGTATTGATTCCGATATTTTTTTTTGCAGGTAAATCTTTATTTAAATCAGCACCATTAGCTAATAGTGAAGATATTACCTGAAGAGAGTCCTCTTTTAAAGCTAAGCTTAAAAGAGTATCTCCATTTTTTAACTGTTGATCTATGTTAAAACCATTCTTTATTGCTCTATTTAATATATATACATTATCCACAACAACTGCTGCTATTATTTCATCTTCTGTATATATTTTTCTATTGAAACTACTACATCCCACTAATGTCAGAAGTAATAAAAATAAAACTAATAATTTTTTCATAGACTACCTCTTAATTTTTTATGTATTATTTAGAGTTTTTTCTTCTATCGCTTTCTTTTAAGAACTTTTTTCTTATTCTGATGTTTACTGGTGTAATTTCTACTAACTCATCATCAGCAATATAGTCTAAAGCTTGCTCAAGAGTATATTTTCTTGGTGTTGCCATTTTTATAGCATCGTCACTTCCTGAAGCTCTCATATTAGTTAATTTCTTAGCTTTACATACGTTTACTACTAAGTCATTTTCTCTATTGTGCTCTCCTACGATCATTCCTTCGTAAACAGCAACTCCTGGTTCAGTAAATAATACTCCTCTGTCTTGTAATCCACCTAAAGCATAAGCTACAGTAGTTCCTTGCTCTAAAGAGATTAAAACTCCCTTAGGTCTTGTAGGGATTGGCCCTTTGTAAAGTTCGAAATCATAGAATGAATGGTTTAAGATTCCTGTTCCTTTTGTATCTGTTAAGAATTCGTTTCTGAATCCGATTAATCCTCTTGCAGGTACCTTGAACTCTAATCTTGTGTATCCATCAGTTCCTGGAGTCATTGTTATCATTTCTCCTTTTCTGATTCCCATTTTTTCAATTACAACACCTACGAATGCATCGTCAACGTCAACCATTGCTAACTCGATTGGTTCGAATTTTTCTCCGTCGATATCTTTTAATAATACTCTTGGCTTTGAAACTTGAATTTCAAATCCTTCTCTTCTCATGTTTTCTAAAAGTATAGAAAGTTGAAGTTCTCCTCTTCCTTTAACTACGAATGCATCCGCATTTTCTGTAGCTTCTACTCTCATACTTACGTTAGTTTGAAGTTCTTTTTGTAATCTATCCCAGATATTTCTAGAAGTTACAAACTTTCCTTCTTTTCCAGCGAATGGAGAATCATTTACCATAAATGTCATAGCAAGTGTTGGCTCATCTATATCGATTACTGGTAATGCGATTGGCTCATTGAAATCAGCAATTGTTTCTCCGATATCTATATTATCTAATCCTGCTACACAGAAGATATCTCCTGAGAAAGCTTCTTGAATCTCTACTCTTTTTAGACCTTCATATCCATACATTACAGATACTTTTCCTCTAACTTGTTTTCCATCTCTTTTTATTAACATAACCTCTTGGTTTCTTTTTAATGTACCGTTATAAAGTCTTCCAACAGCAAGTTTACCAACATAGTTATCATACTCTATATTAGTTATTAAGAACTGAGTTGGTTTAGCGCTGTCTCCCTCTGGATCTTCAACGTGCTCTAAAATTGTCTCAAATAATGGTTGCATGTTGTCGCTGTTATCTTCTAATTCTTTCTTAGCAAATCCAGCTTTTCCTGAAGCGTAAACAACAGGGAACTCTAATTGTAAATCATTTGCATTTAATTCTATGAATAAATCATAAACCATGTATAAAACCTCTTCAGGTCTTGCGTTTGGTCTATCTACTTTATTAACAACAACTATTGGTCTATGCCCTTGCTCTAAAGCTTTCTTTAAAACATATTTAGTTTGTGGCATTGGTCCTTCAAACGCATCTACTAGTAAAACAACACAGTCAACCATCTTCATGATTCTTTGAACTTCTCCTCCGAAGTCCGCATGTCCTGGAGTATCTACTATGTTAATCTTGTAATCTCCATATCTTACTGAAGCATTCTTAGAGAAAATTGTAATTCCTCTTTCTTTCTCAATATCATTTGAATCCATTACTCTTTCTGCAACTTTTTCAAGTTCGTGAGCTCCGAAAACTCCTGATTGTCTTAATAAACAGTCAACCAGAGTTGTTTTTCCATGGTCAACGTGCGCTATAATCGCAATGTTTTTTATTTTCATAATCTCTTCCTCTCTATTAAAATTAATAATACTTATAACCTTTTAACAAACCGTTTGTAACTTCACCTAAGCCTATAAATTTATTCTTAGAATAAACACTATATTTTCCTTCATTTATTCTTTTTTTACATCTTTGTCCATTTACAAAAAGTTTTAAATCATTCTCATCTTCAATATCTGTTCTTGGGAATTTAAAATAATCCTCTACAGAAATTAAAAATGAAAAATTATTCTCTGCAACCATTTCCTCTATTTTCTCTAAAGTAAACGATCTATCTAAATCCTCTTTTCCAACTCTAGTTCTTCTTAATCCTGTCATTGTAGCAAAAGTACCTAGCTTTTCTCCTAAATCATAGATTAAACTTCTTATGTAAGTCCCTTTTGAAACTGTACAATTAATTTTAGCTTTGATTCCATCAAAAGATATTGTTTCTAAGTTTGTTATACTAACATCTCTAGCTTTTCTTTCGATTTCTACTCCCTCTCTAGCTAATTCATAAAGTTTTTTTCCATCAACTTTTATTGCTGAATACATCGGTGGTATTTGTTTTATATCACCCTTAAATGTTTCTAAAGTCGCTTTAAAAGTTTCATCAGATATATTGAAATTTTCTACTCTATCTAAAGTTTTTCCTTCTATATCATAAGTGTCCGTTTTAAAACCAAGTTCTAAATCTGCAACATATTCCTTTTCATATCCTTCTATATCTTGAGCTAATTTCGTAGCTCTTCCAACACAAATCACTAGAATTCCTGTTGCCAACGGATCTAAAGTTCCTGTATGTCCAATTCTTCTCTCTTTTAAATTCCTTCTCAAAACCCTTATGACATCAAAAGAAGTTATACCGATAGGTTTATCTATAACTATTATTCCTTCCAATTTTTTCTCCTTCAATTTAGTCAAATGACATTATATCATACACTATACTTTTTTTAAACATTTATTTTTAATTCGCTGTAATCTTGTAATTATTGCTAGGACTCCACAATAGATACTCTGTCACACCTAAATCATTCATCGCTTTTATCTGTTCTCTTATCTCTTTCTCATTATAAGGAATATACCCTTTTACCCATTTAGCTGTAAAAGCTTGAATCCAAGGTCTCACAGTTGCTGGCGAAGCAATATTTTCACTTCTATTTATCGAATCTCTAACAGAATGATATATAGTTTTATATGGTTGCGCATCTGGAACAGGAATTCCATACGCTCCATTTCCATAATGACTTGGATACATCATAGGCGATATATAGTCTACAACTTGACTTACTGTTTCCCAATGTTGACCTAATCCCATATCATCACTAAATGTTCCAACCTGACCATATACATCTGCACTTGTATAAACTCCTAATGCATTGATTCTTTGTCTAGCGTACTTTAAATATTTTTGAATTGTTTCAGGTTTAGATTCATTTTTAGTGTTTCTATAGTTTAATTTCGCATCTAGTTTTCCACCATTTGATGCAGGGAATCTTACATAATCAAATTGAATTTCATTAAATCCTGCTTTAGCTGCCTCCTCTGCAACAGCCAAATTATATTCCCATAAATTTCTATCATGAGGTGAAACCCAAATTATCCCATCACTGTTTGTATAAGGTTTACCTGTATCTCTTGAAATAATCACTTTATCAGAATTAGATTTAGCATATGTAGGATCTTTAAAAGACACTATTCTTGCGATAGCATAGATATTATTCTCTTTTAATTTTTTCATAAATAACTCTATATTTTTTATAGGATAATTCTTTGTAGCTTGCACCCCAAACTTCTTAGGTGCTTCCATCTCAAACGATAAAACCCCATTATCATCTTTTACATCTATTACAAAGGCATTAATTTCAGTTGTTTTAGCAAGCTCTATTAATCTCTCCATTTTCTTTGTACTTCCTATAGTATAGATGTTTAAATAAATCCCTTTTACATCTACTCTTGGATTATTAGCAAAATTATTCATAGGATAACTTGTGTTAAAATCTATATTTTTCCAATTAGCCGGCAAAGTTTCATTAAGAGTCTTAGCCAACTCCACTTTTCCAATCCAACCAATCTTATCTTTCAAATCTTTTCTATAAGATATTTTTAGAACACTTTTTTTCAAGTCGCCCTCTCCTATAGTTTTCTCTTCTAAAACTTCAACTTTCGTACTCTTTCTTAATGTATCAACTCTCTCCTTTTGATTTTCATCTTTAAATACAAAAATTGATTGATTCTTTATAAAATTAAATTTTTTAGGCTGATTTTCTATTTTTTCTTCTTTTTTCTCTTCGAAAATTACCTCTTTCGTCTCCTCTTCTTTTTTAACCTCGATTAACTCTTTTTTTTTAAGTTCTAAAGGAGTATTATCTTTATTCAAAGATAATACATCAACCTTTATTTCATCACTTACCATCTCTACTTTTTTAGGTTCGTCATTAAATACAAATCTTTTTACTCCACAAGAGATTGTAAAGATAAAAATCACCAGTAATATTAGAAATCTGAAAAATTTCCTTTTGTCTTTTATTCTCACGCCAGCCTCCACTAATAATATTTACTTTATATATTTTATCAATTTTATATAAAAAAATCTACTAAATAATCCTTTTAATAAAAGATATAAAATGTTACTATTTATCTATATCATAACGAACTTACCGAGGAGGATTTTATGAATAAACGAATATCATTTACCATCTTATTTTTTTTATTTTTACAAATTTTTTCTTTTTCAAATTCTATTCACAAACTAGTTCCTTCTGAGAATCTCATCTCTGGAAAACTAGATAATGGTTTAGAATACTATATTCTTAAAAATACAAAACCTGAAAATAGAGCTTCTTTAAATCTAGTTGTTAAAGCTGGATCACTTCTAGAAGATGATAATCAACAAGGCTTAGCTCATTTCTTAGAACATATGGCCTTTAATGGAACTACTAAATATCAAAAAAACGAACTTATCCAGTATTTACAATCTCTTGGTCTTAGTTTTGGTGGAGATTTAAATGCCTATACAAGTTTTTCTGAAACGGTTTATAAGCTTCAAGTTCCTACTTCTGAAAAAGATTTATCTATTGGATTTGATGTGTTAAAAGAATGGTCTTCTGAAATAACATTAGATCCTAAAGATGTTGAGAACGAAAAAAAGATTATTATCGAAGAATGGAGGCTTCGTCAGGGTATTTCACAAAGAGTTGGAGATTTACAGAAAAAAATCTTATACGGAAACTCATGGTATTCAAAAAGATTTCCTATTGGCTTTCCCAAAACAATTAATGATGCTACCCCTGAAATTTTAAGAGATTATTACACTAAATGGTATCAACCTCAAAATATGGCTGTAGTTGCTGTAGGAGATTTTGATGTTGCTGTAGTAAAAAAACTTATACTAGACAACTTCTCTTCATTGAAAAATAAAACTTCCCCTGAAAAAAAGGAGTTTGATATAGCATTATCCAAAGAGGACTCAGTTACAATATTTACAGATCCCGAATTAACTACAACTAATCTTAATATTATGTGGAAAGAAAATATAGAGCCTGTAAATAGTGAGGAAACATTTAAAAAAGGTCTTGAAAAAATATTATTTAACTCAATCTTAAATACTAGATTTTCTATTTTATCCAAAAATAAAAATTCTCCTTTTGTTTATTCGTCAATCTACAATTTTTCTTTAAATGATAAAACAGGATTGTATGCAGTCTCTAGTTTAATCAGAGAGGATAGTGTGAACGAAACTGTATCAGTTATTATTAACAACCTTAAAGATATTTCTATCAATGGAATCTCATCTAAGGAATTAGAGAATGAAAAAATTAATTTAATCAATAATTTAAAAACACTAACAAATAATAAAGAAAGTATTAAGAATGATACATACATATCTTCTATTGTGGATTACATACTAAACAATAATACTTTTTTAAGTCCTGATGAAGAGTATAATCTAACTTCAAAACTTATTAAAGAGATTTCTGTTGAGAGTTTAAAAAACTTGAGTTTTAATATTCTATCTTTAAATTATGATGTCTTAATTACATCTAGAGAAAACATGAAAGACACTCTACCCAAAGAGAATGATTTAAAAAAATATATTGATACCCTACTTATCCAAAATACTTCTAATATAAAATCATTAGATTTTAATATTGAAATACCCGAGATAAAAAATGAACCTGGAAAAACTGAAATAATCAAAAAAAATAAAGACTACACACAACTAAAACTTTCTAATGGGATTGAAGTATTTTTTAAAGAGACTAGTTTTGATAAAGATAAAATAAACATCAATCTAATCAAACTTCAAGGAAGCTCTAGCTTAGATTATTCAGAATACATAAATACACTTTTCATTCCTGAAATTCTATCAAATTCTGGTGTTGGAAATATCGGATACGATTCTTTAGAAATATATTTCAAGGGAAAAAACTTTAGTGTTGATAGTTATATAAATGATTATACTCAAGGATTTAAAATAGTATCTAATAAATCGGATTTAAATGAAGCTTTAAAATATTTCAGAACTTTAATTAATAAACCGAAATTTGATGATAATATTATCGAAACGACTTTAAAAACGAATAGAGAACTGATTAAAAATCGTGATTTTTCTCCTAGATCTACTTTTAGAAAAACTTATCTTGAAACTTTAAATTCTAATCATCCTAGAAGAACACCTCTAGAAATAAATGATCTTGAATTTATAACAAAAGAGAATCTAGAAAAAACTTACTTAGATCTTTTTAGTAGTTTTAAAGATTATAAATTAGTTATTACTGGTTCAATTGACGAAAATCAAGTTATCAGTATTTTAAACAACTATTTTGCAAATCTTCCTACAGAAAATATTTTATCTAATTTAAAACCATTAGATGTAAAATATCCCCAAGAATCGCTAAAGAAAACTATCGTTCAGGGTATCGATAAAAAAGCAACTGTTGTTTTAACATTTCCATATAAAAGTACATTTAATATAGAAAATAGAAGTTTATACAATGGATTATCAAGCTTGTTGAATATCTTACTTATCGAAAATGTTCGTGAAAAAATAGGTGGAGTTTACTCTATATCTTCTTCAACAAACTTGGAGAAGCTAAATTTTGGAGAAAACTATCTACAGATAATGTTTAGTACAGATACTAAAAGAGTTGAAGAGGTTATTTCTAAAACTAAAAGTGTTATTGAAAACATACAAAAGGGAGAGTTTCCACAAAATAAGATTTTGGATATTCAAAAAAATTATGAACTCACTTTTGAAACAGCATTAAAAACTAATAATTTTTGGAACAACTACCTTGAGAAAAAAATTTTAATATCAGACTATGAATTTTATACTCCTATGAGGTATAATAAAATTGTAAACTATAACTCTATTGTTAATTTTTCTAATAGAGCACTTAATATAAATAACTGTGTAGAAATTATTCTTCTACCAGAAAAGGAGGACTAAAATGCCACACTTAAAATTTAGAGGTATTGACAAGAAAATTTTAATCGAAAATAGCAAAGAATTAATCGATGGTTTAACTAATATTATCAAATGTGACAGAACTTGGTTCACAATTGAGCATACTGAAACTGAGTACATCTTTGATGGAGCTATCGTTCCTGGATATATATTTGTTGATGTTGCTTGGTTTGATAGAGGACAAGAAACAAAAGATTTAGTTGCTAACTTTATTACTAAATTTTGTAAAAAACTAACTAATGATAATGATACTACTGTTATCTTCTATCCCCTTGAAGGTTCTGATTATTATGATAACGGAGAGCATTTCTAAGTTTTATGAAAGCTAATATTGCTCTCATAGGCTTTATGGGTAGCGGAAAAACTACAATTGGAAGAATTCTTGCTAAAAGTCTAGATATGAAGTTTATAGATATCGATCGTTGTATATCTATCAGAGAAAAGAAAACTATCTCTGAAATATTTGAAGAATATGGTGAAAAATACTTTAGAGATCTTGAAAGAAAAATTATCGAAGAGGAGTCAAGAGATAATAATATTATTATTTCAACTGGGGGAGGCGCTATCGTTGATAATGTAAATATCAAAAACTTAAAGACAACATCTTTTGTTGTTTATTTAGATTGTGATATAAATACAATTTACGAGAGAGTTAAACGAAGTAAGACTAGACCTCTTCTAAATAACTCTGAAGATATTTTTAAAACCATTGAAGAGCTTTACGAAAAAAGAAAAACACTTTATAAAATCTCTTCTGATTTTTCAATTAAAATAGATTTAAACACAAATATTTATGATAGTGTTGAAAAAATAAAAAATGCTTATATTTTAAGCTAAGGGGGTTTCTATGAACAAATTATATGGTAAAACGGTTTTCATTACAGGTGCTACAAAAGGAATCGGAAGAAGTTGTGCTCTTGCATATGCTGAAAAAGGTGCTAATCTAATTTTAACAGCGAGAAGCTCTGACCTTCTTGATTCATTAAAAGAAGAGCTTATTAGAAAATATGGAATTAGAGTTTATACTTTAGTTATGGATGTAACTAAAAGCTCAGATATCGAAGAACAAGTAAACTCTCTTCCAGAATCTTTTAGAAAGATTGATATTTTAATCAATAATGCCGGATTAGCTTTAGGTTTAGATAAAGTTTATCTTGCATCACCTACAGATATCGACACTGTTATCGATACTAATATAAAAGGAATGCTTTATGTAACTAGTACTATTGTTCCTTTAATGTTAAAAAATGATAGTGGACATATCGTTAACATCGGATCTATCGCTGGAGATTGCGCTTATGCTGGTGGGGCTATCTACTGTGCAACGAAAGCTGCTGTAAAAACATTCTCTGACGGTCTTAGAATCGACCTTGTTGACACTAATATCAGAGTTACAAATATCAAACCTGGCTTAGTTGAAACTGAATTTAGCAAAGTAAGATTTAAAGGTGATAGTGAAAAAGCGAAAAATACTTATAAGGGTATTGATGCTTTAACTCCAGATGACGTAGCAGATGTTGTTATCTATGCCACTGGTTTACCTGAAAATGTTCAGTTAACAGAAATTGCAATGACACCAAACCATCAAGCTGATGGAAGAACTGTTCATAGAAACAAATAGTAATTTAAAAGAGGAGTACGCTTAGAATTAAGCGACTCCTCTTTTTTTATTAATCGTTCATATATAACTTTTTATAGATTAAAGGTAAGAATAAAGCTCCTGATAAGAAGTTTCCTATTGTTACCGCCAAGAAATGAATTCCCATCTCAGTTGGAGAATAAACTGATGACATTAAAATCTTTCCCATACTTATATAATA
The DNA here is from genome assembly GCF_000799075.1 of Cetobacterium sp. ZOR0034. Classification (NCBI taxonomy): domain Bacteria; kingdom Fusobacteriati; phylum Fusobacteriota; class Fusobacteriia; order Fusobacteriales; family Fusobacteriaceae; genus Cetobacterium; species Cetobacterium sp. ZOR0034. The sequence continues at coordinate 51,751 of NZ_JTLI01000006.1, read as the reverse complement.
CATATTTGCAACAACGTGCTGGAACCCTCCTAAAATGAACAACATAATTGGGAACCAAATTGCTAAAATTTTTCCTGCTAAATCTTTTGCTGCTAATGCAAACCATACCGCTATAGCAACTAAAACATTACATAAAAACCCGCTAGCTAAAGCTTCTACGAAAGTTAAATGCACTTTATGTTCTGCAACTCCAACTACATATTTCGCAAATTCAGGAGATGAATAATTTCCTGCTAAATAAGACACATAAGCTATAAATATTGATCCTAAAAAGTTCCCTATCCAAACTGCACTTAAATTTCTCACATATGTTGTCTTTTCTACTTTACCCTTTGTAAATGCTAATAATCCTAAACAATCTCCAGTAAATAGTGATCCCCCAACCAAAACAACTAACATCAATCCTGTTGGGAAAACTGCAGCACCAATAAACTTCCCTGCCCCTCCACCTACAGTAAAGTTAGCAATTAAATTTCCTAATGCTGAAAGAGCTATATATACACCTCCCATAAATCCTAGTAAAACTGTTTTTGTAAATGTGTAATGCCCTTTGTTTTCTCCTAAAAGAAGAACTTGTTCTGTTGTTTCTTTGTTTGTTAAATAAACCTTCACTTTTTTCCTCCTGATTTCTTTTCGTACAGTTTCGAATTATACACCCTTTCCCCTTTTTTTTCAAGTGAATATTTAAAAAAAACTCAATCAAATTTGATTGAGTTCATTTTTAATATATTAAGTATATACAAACAACTTTTTTATTATTTTTTTGTTATTTTTGCCAAAACAAAGGCTACTATTCCCGGTACTATCCAAGGAAAACCTAAATCTGCAAGTGGAATAATTGATAAATCTATCTTTAATACCTCTAGTGTACTAACTATCAAAGTAACTAAAGCTGTAAAAATATAACAATTTTTATTTTCAACACCAAAAACGTTTAAAACAATTAAAACAATTGTCAATGGATATAATATTACTAATACAGGAATAGCTAAGTTAATTATATAATCTAATCCCGCTACTGCTAAAACTGCTGAAAATACACAAGTTATAATCGCAACATTTTTATAAGAAATTCCCATTAACTTTGAGAACCAATCACTAACTAAAGCTGTCAATCCAACAGATGTTGTCAAACATGCTGCCGCAACGCATATTCCAAATGCCAATTTACCCGAACTACCAAGTGTTAATTCTGCTATAGTCAAAGCTATTTGAGCTGTTGATAAATTTTTCATAAAACTAATTTGAGACCCCAAGTATATCAAACTAAAATATATTACTCCTAGTCCTATTGCTGCTATTACTCCTGCTCCCGTTAAGAACGATTTTTGTTCTTTAGAATCTTTTATTCCTTTCGTTTCTAAACCTTTAATTATTACAACTCCAAATAAAACTGAAGCTAAAGCATCCATTGTTTGATAACCATTTATAAATCCATATGCAAATTGACTTCCTTTTACAGTTGTTGGAATTGCTTCTCCAATTGGATTCAAAATACCAAATATAGTTATAAGAACTAATATAACTAAAATAATTGGTGTTAAAAATTTTCCTAGAATATCTGTTACCTTAGATTCATTCATTACTAAAAATAATGTAATCGTAAAAAACAGTACTGAACACGCTATCGCCATCAATTTAGGATTTGCTCCCCCTATTAATGGTAGAACTCCCATTTCAAATGTTGTCGATCCGGTTCTAGGGATTGCAAATAATGGCCCTATAACTAAAATAAGTGTTGTTAAATAAGCCTTGTTAAATTTTTGTGATACTTTGCTTGCAAACTCATCCAATGTTCCACCTTTTGTAAAGGCTAATATTCCCAATAGTGGCAATCCTACTCCAGTTACAAAAAAACCTATTCCAGCTGAAATCCAACTTTGCCCAACTGCAACCCCTAACGAAGGGGGAAATAATAAATTTCCTGCTCCAAAAAACATTGAAAATAATGCCAACCCTAAAACAACAATCTCTTTTCTCTTATTCATACGTCCTCCCCATATAAAATTTATTAAAAAAGCAATCTTGAATATTAAGATTGCTTTTTATTTTAATAATTATTTTTAATTTTTGTTAATAATAACACTTTTTTTTCGTTATTTCAAGTGTTTATACAATTCTTATTCATATATCTTATATGCTTCTAAAAAAGATTTCTTCAATTCATCCTTTAATTTTTGAGGTTCTATTATTCGTACTTCTTTCAAAAAAGATGCAAAATAAAATTTCGCATTTTCCAAAGTCATTTCAAAGAAATATATATCCTCTTCTTTTTTTATCAACTTCGGTTTATAGTTTGTAAAACTTTTTAGCATACTCTCACCTCGTGGAGTAAATCTTGCTTTTATTATTAACCTCTCACCTAAAAATGGATCAAAGTTTTTTCTCATATTTTCAATATACTTTTTATCTCTAACTTGAATCTTTTCATTTAAAGTTCCTAAAATAATAGCATCCTTTAATTTTATACTTCTATATATTTTATTTTCATCATCATATGCAAATATAAAGTTTTCGTCTCCTTGATCCTCTCTTTTTATAAAATATGGTGATATTGTAAAACTCTCTTCCATGTATAAGATTCTCATTTTAACCTTATTTTTTATTGCTTCTAAAACAGCTTTATAGGTTTCTTGAAATATAAAAATTTCTCTCTGATATTTAAATTGAGATGAATAAACTTCAAATAATTCTCTAAAAAATTCAGCTTCAACATCTACATCATTTGCTTTCAATATATCATAATATATCCCTTTGTTTGAAACATTCAAATCAAATTGTATAACTTTTTTCAAAGGTCTTCCTTGAGGTTCAATAAATCTATCAAGATCAAACTTTTTAGAATATTTAAATTTATCTAAAATAAAATTACAAAGTTTATTGTTGTTTATCCCGAACTCTTCTGAATCTTTTTTTAAAAGTCTCCAAATATCTTCCGAAACTGTAACCCTAATCTTCTTCATCATCTATCTCCCATATTTTTCTTTGTATTATTATATATTAATTTTTAAAAAAAATCTATGAGAATATCCTGTCACATTAAAAACCTTTTAATAAAATATCTATTTCTGGACCTATAGGAAATCCACTTAACATCCATATCGCTAAGAATATAGACCACCCAATCATGAATACAATAGAGTATGGTAGCATTATAGATATTAAAGTTCCAATCGATGATTTCTTATCATATTTTTGCATAAATACAATTATCATAGCAAAATATGACATTAAAGGAGAGATTATATTCGTAGTCGAATCTCCTATTCTATATGCTAATTGAGTGAATTCAGGTGAATAGCCTATTCTCATTAACATCGGTACAAATACTGGAGCTAAAATAGCCCATTTAGCTAACGCCGACCCCATAAATAGATTCAAGAATCCTACAATCATTATAAATCCTATAATTAATGGAATTCCTCCTATTCCTGTTGTTTCTAAGAAGTCTGCACCTTTTACAGCTAGTATCGTTCCTAAATTTGTATATCCAAAATATGCTATAAACTGAGCTGCAAAGAATACCAAAACTATATATCCTGCCATACCTTCCATAGACTTTGTCAACATCCCCATCACATCATTATCATTTTTTATTGTTCCAATAGATTTACCATACGCTAATCCTGGAATTGCAAAGAATAAAACAATTGCAGGAACTAATCCACTCAATAAGAAATTTTTACCTAAAGCAAAATATACTGGAATTAATATTATAATTACTACTATTGTGGCTATTCCGGCAATTCTTAAAGCATTTTTCTCCTCTTGAGTTATCTGTTCTAATTCTATTTTTTCTTCTCCAATATATTTTCCTAATCTCGGTTCAACAATTTTAGAGTTTACTAAAGTTCCTAAAATAGTAATTACAAATGTTGAGGCAATCATAAAATACCAATTTGCAGATGGTGAAACAACATAATTTGGATCTAGAATCTTAGCAGCTTCAGTTGAAATTCCTCCTAAAAGTGGATCTAAAGCTCCTATTAACAAGTTAGCTGAAAACCCTCCTGAAACTCCTGCAAACGCAGCTGCTAAACCCGCTATAGGATGTCTTCCAAACGATAAGAATATCAATGCAGCTAAAGGTGGTAATACTACATAACCTGCATCTGCCGCTACATTCGACATTATTCCTAAAAATATAACCATCATAGTCACCATTTTTTTAGGTGTTGATAATGCTACCTTTCTTAAAATAGTTGCAATTAAGCCCGATCTTTCAGCTATTCCTATACCTATCATAGCCACTAGTACTGTTCCTAGCGGAGCAAAATCTGTAAAGTTTTTTACCATAGAATTAAATATATAGTTTATACCCTCTTTTGTCATTAGAGAATTAGTATAAATTGTCATCTCTTCTGTCTTTAAACTTCTTCCGTTTATTCCTACAAAACTCACTGACCAGCCTAAAGCTCCACCTATCCCTGATATTAAAATAACAACTAAAGCTAGTATTGCAAATAAAGTTCCTGGATTAGGTAAAGCATTCCCACCTTTTTCTATTATATTTAAAAAACTATCCACTAAGCCTTTTTTCTTTTTTTGTATCTCAGTCTGCATTTTTCCTCCCGTTTGTAATTTTTTATGTATAAACCTATTTAATTAAAAAATGCATACTCATTTTTTTAATTACTCAATAGTGTTTCTGTTAAAATGTTTTTTAGATATTTATTTTTCTTTTATCTTTTATTTTCGCTTCATATCTTTCTAAGTGTGATACCGCTTCTCCTATTAGTGGTGATATTGCTACTAGATTTAAAACTGTCATCAATCCTAATCCGAAGTCTGCTAGAGACCACACAAAGAAATTCTGTTCTACGGCTCCTATATAAACCATTGCTATCACAACAACTTGATACATTAAATTTACATTCGGATTTTCACTTATAAAATAAAGCGCATTTCTTCCGTAAAAAGTAACTCCTAATATTGTACTAAACGAGAAGAAGAATAGAATAACCACAGTAAATGGTGCTCCAATCCAACCAATATGACTTTTTAAAGCTTCTTGGAATAAAACCATTCCTCCTAATCCCTCAACAGCAACTCCATCTGCTAGTAATATAACAAAAGCTGTCGCACTACAAATTACTAACGTATCTACAAAAACACTTAACGATTGAACCATTCCTTGCTTAACTGGCTCATCGACATCTGCTAGTGCTGCTGCATAATTTCCATTTCCACTTCCTGCTTCATTTGAAAATAATCCTCTTCTAACCCCTTGCATTATAACTCCACCTAATGCTCCACCAGCAAATTGATTCACTCCAAAAGCAGCAGAGAATATTTTTGTGAATACAGCTGGAATTCCCGTTATATTTGTAATTAGTATGTATAATACCACTGCTAAATATGTAACTGCCATTGCTGGGACTATTTTATTTAAAGCTGCTACTATCTTATCTTTTTTACCTTTTCCAAAAATTGTCAGCGCCACTAAGCTCGATAAAATTATACCGACTATCATCGGTTTTATTTTATATGCTCCTACTATAGATTCTGTAACTGAGTTTGACATAACTTGGATAACCCCTACATAACACAGTAAAGAAGCTATTGCATAAGCCACTCCTAGCCACTTCTTTTTAAGTCTATTTTTTATTATCCACGGTGTTCCACCTCTATAACTTCCATCTTCAGATTTTTCACGATAAATAACCGCTAAAATCGATTCTATAAATGATGTCGATGCTCCTAATAGTGCCACAACCCACATCCAAAATAATGCTCCTGGCCCACCTATAGAGATAGCTGCCACAACTCCTGCTATATTACCTGCTCCAACTCTACAAGCCGTTCCCAAATAAAAAGCTTCTAGTGAACTCATTCCTTCTCCATCTGTATTTTCACCTTTTAAAGTTTTAACTATTTCACCAAATAATCTAACTTGCATGAATTTTGTTTTATAACTCGCATATAACGCCATCCCTATTAACATAACTACCAAAATATTTTTTTCCCATAGAATTGTATTAACAACATCTATTATTTGCTTTATCCATTGCATTTTTGCCTCCTTGACTGCTTATTTTTTAAGTATATTTCTTATCTATAATCCTAGCATTTATTATTTTTATTTAGTAGATAACAATTTTTTTATTTTTTTGTTCGTATTTTAAAACTATAAAAGCTTGATTTTATTGATGTTTCTCTTTTTAGTTGACGTTTTTTCTGTTCTATGTACTATTTTTTAAGTACACTTATGCTTTATTTTAAATATTTAAACTTGCTTTTTTTTCATTTTTTTGATACAATTTTGCTAATTATTTAAACACACACATTTTTTTAATACTATAATACTTAAATTTTGGAGGTTATAATGAACAAAAAGAAAGAGATATTAATTTTAGGGTTCGCCCTATTCTCTATGTTTTTCGGTGCTGGAAACTTACTATTCCCACCTTCTGTTGGAGTTGCTGTTGGTCAAGATTGGTTTCAAGCTGGTTTAGGATTTTTCCTTACAGGAATTGGTTTACCATTATTAGGAATTTTAGCTTTTACCAAAGTTGGGAGTCTTGAAGAGTTTGCAAATAAAGTTTCAACTAAATTTAATACTGTTTATTCTACTGTATTGATATTAGTTATTGGTCCTCTATTCGCTATTCCAAGAACTGGCTCTACAACATTTGAAATGGGAGTTCTTCCTTTATTTCCAAATGCTAATCCAACTATTATTGCAATCATCACTTCAATAATATTTTTTGGTATTACTCTATTCTTAGTTTTAAATGAATCTAGCATAACTGATATTCTTGGAAAATTTCTTACTCCAGTTATTTTATTTATTCTATTTTTAATAACTATACTTGGTATTACTGGCAATCTAGGAACACCTGTCGAATCCACTATTTCAACTAATCCTCTTTCTTATGGATTTATAAGTGGTTATCAGACTATGGATGCTCTCGCTTCTGTTTTATTCGGAGTGATTATTATCAGTGGACTTGAAGGAAAAGGTATAAAAGATAAAAATGAACAAAAAATGTTTTTAAGTAATGCTGGTTTTATAGCTGCTATAGGATTAGGTTTTATTTATTTAAGTTTAATATATTTAGGTGCACAGATTAGTAGTATCAAGGGATTAACTACTGCGCAAACAACACTGACTCTTGCTCAGCTTACTTTAGGAGATGTTGGAAAAATCGCTTTTGGAATTTGCGTTGCTGCTGCATGTCTTACTACTTCTGTTGGATTAGTTGCTCTCGCTAGTGATTGGTTCTCAAAATTAACTAAAATTTCATATAAAAAAATAGCTATAGGTATGTGTATTTTCTCTACAATACTCTCTGTTGCTGGATTGGACTACATTATTAGTTTATCTGTTCCTGTTCTAGTTATACTATATCCTGTAACTATCGTGCTTATTTTATTAAATATTTTAGGAGTTAAAAATCACTTTACGTTCAAAGCTGTCGTAACTGTAACGCTTATTATCAGTATTGCAGAAACTTTTAAAATTGATTTAAACTTCATTCCTTTAGCTAAAGCTGGATTCCCATGGATTATGCCATCTTTAATAACTTTCTTTGGAAGTATGATTTTTAAAAACGAGCAAAATATTAATTTAGAAAATAGAGCTTAAATAGAAAAGGAGTTTATCACTCAAGATAAACTCCTTTTTTTATTATTTAAACATTAATTCTACAACTGAGAAGAATCCAATTATCCACATAATTGGTTTTATATTTGTAACTTTTCCACTAAATACTGAAACTACTATGTAAGATATAAATCCAAATGATATTCCAATTGAAATACTATAAGTCAACGGCATCATTATTATTATTAAGAAACATGGAATTGCTACTTCTATATTATGGAAATCAATATCTAATAGATTTTTAAACATATATACTCCAACTAATATAAGCGCTGGTGCTGTTGCAAATGCAGGTACTACCCCAATGATTGGTGAGAAGAATAATGATACCGCAAACAATATCGCTGTTGTTAGTGCTGTAAGACCTGTTCTTCCTCCTACCGCTATTCCAGATGCAGATTCTACGAACGTTGTTGTCGTTGATGTTCCTAAAAGTGATCCAATTACTGTTGCTATCGCATCAGCTTCTAATATTTTGCTTACATTCTTTATTTTACCCTTTTCATCTATCATTTCTGCTTCGTGAGCACAAGCCATTATTGTTCCTAAAGAATCAAATAAATCAACAAACATGAATGAGAATATCGATCCTAAGAATATCGGTTTTATTGCTCCTAAAACATCTAACTTTAAAGCTATTGGTGCTGGACTCGGTGGCATTGAAATTATTTGAGAAGGTAGTTCTACCGCTCCAAATATTATTCCTAGAACTGTTGTTGTAACAATTCCTATTAATATTCCACCTTTTACTTTTTTCATCTCTAATAATCCCATGATTGCAAATCCAATCAATCCTAAAACTACATTTAAATTAAATTTTCCTAAGGCTACAATTGTTGCTGGATTACTTACTATAAGTCCCATTCCTTGCATTCCTAAAAACGCTATAAACAACCCTATTCCTGCACCAACAGCTAATCTTAACTCTGCCGGTATTGCATCAATTATTTTCTCTCTTAATCCTGAGAATGTTAATGCTAAGAATATAACCCCAGATATAAATACCACTCCTAGAGCTTGCTCCCAAGTCGCTCCGTTTCCTAAAACCAATGTAAAAGTAAAGAATGCATTTAATCCCATTCCTGGTGCCATTGCTAATGGAGCGTTAACCCAAAAAGCTGTTATCGCAGTTCCTATTGCTGATGCTAAACATGTTACAGTTATTAAAGCTCCTTTATCCATTCCAGTCATCGATAAGATTGACGGATTAACAAATATAATATACGCCATTGTTAAAAATGTTGTAACCCCTGCTATTATCTCCTGTCTTACTGTTGTTCCGTGTTCCTTTAATTGAAACAATCTTTCCATGTTTCCCTCCTAAATTTTATTTTAAATATTTTTATTATTATTTACTCTGAAAATAAAAAAAACCTGTGTAAACAGGTCAAAAAAACTTAAATAAAAAATCTAAGTTTTGACCCATAGAAAGCTATTTAAGGTAGCTCGTAGAAACTCTTCGCCGTATTCGAAGTATATATGGTTCAAAATATAACTTTACTTCAATATTAAAGTTTTATTTTAAATTTGTCAAGTTTTATTTAATTTCCATTCACTCTTTTAAGTAAACGACTATTAATGTAATTAATCAACACATAAGTTTTTTTTATTGTTCAAAAAAATATAAATAATTTTCTAGGAAAATATTTAATACTTATGATATAATTTATTTATAGTACATAGAGTTTTCTTTTATTCTTTGTATGCTTTTCTTTAAAAATATTATTGATTTAATGAACTAAATGTGAAATAATACTACATATGTTTCGCATTTAATTTGAAAGGAGATTTGACTATGGGATTATTTGATTTCTTTAAAAAGAAAAAAGAGGATGAGTGGTTCAATATTTACTCACCATTAAACGGAAAAGTTATTCCTTTAAGCGAAATACCAGATGACGCTTTCTCTCAAAAAATGATTGGAGACGGATGTGGAATCGACCCTACTGAGGGAGCTATATGCTCACCTGTAGCTGGTGAAATTGATATTTTCGCTACTAACCACGCAGTTAGTTTTGAAGTTTCTAACGGACTTGAGTTAATTGTTCACTTTGGTATTGACACAGTAAAATTAAACGGAGAAGGATTCACTAGAGTCGCTGAACCTGGATCAACTGTAGAGGTTAAAGATGAACTTATTAAATACGATTTAGCTTATATTAAAGAAAATGCTAAATCAACTAAAACTCCTGTTATTATCGCTAACATGGACCAAGTTGAAGCATTAGAAGTTGTTGCTTCTGGGGATGTTAAAATAGGAGACCTTTTAATGAGAGTTAAAATCAAAAAGTAATTTTTTTAAGAAGGTACCTCTTTGTTGTTTTTAATAAAGATGGTGCCTTTCTTTAATTTTATAGACAAAAAGCATACACAGAAATTAAGGAGGAAAAAATGAAGGTACTAGATTTAGATTTAGTTACTAATGAGGTGGCTAGACTTTGTATTGAAGCCAACTACTTCATTGGAAATGACGTTCTAAACAAGATTAAAGAATGTCAAACTACAGAAACAAGTGAATTAGGTAAGGTGATTTTAAGCCAAATCATCGAGAATGATGAGATTGCTGCTAAAGATAATGTTCCTATGTGTCAGGATACTGGTCTCGTTGTTGTATTTTTAGAAATTGGAACAGAAGTAAAAATTAATGGGGATATCTACTCTGCTGTAAACGCTGGAGTTGCTAAAGGATATAAAGATGGATATTTAAGAAAATCTGTTATAAAACATCCTCTTGACAGAATAAATACTCAGGATAATACTCCTGCAGTTATTCACACTAAGCTTATCCCTGGTTCAGATAAAGTTAAAATAGTAGTTGCCCCTAAAGGTGGAGGCTCTGAAAATATGAGTACCTTAAAAATGTTCAAGCCAGCTGATGGAGTTGAAGGTATTAAAAAATTCGTAGTAGATAGTATCAAAAATGCTGGTGGAAATCCTTGTCCCCCTATCATTGTTGGTGTTGGAATCGGTGGAAACTTTGAAAGATGTGCTGAACTAGCTAAAGAAGCACTTTTAAGAGAGATTGACGATATTAATCCTGATCCAATTGCTGGCGCTTTAGAAGCAGAACTTTTAGAATTAATTAACAATACAAATGTTGGCCCTCAAGGTCTTGGTGGAAAAACTACAGCATTAGCTGTCAAAGTTGAAACTCAAGCTTGCCACTTCGCTTCTTTACCTGTTGCTGTTAATTTGAACTGTCATGCCGCTAGACACAAGGAGGTTACATTATGATTAAACTAACTACTCCACTAAGAGATGAAGATATTAAAAAATTAAAATCTGGTGATGCCGTTTCTATTACAGGAACTATATATACTGCTAGAGATGCTGCACATGCTAGACTAGTTAAACTTCTAGAAGAAGGTAAAGAGTTACCTTTCGATGTGAAAGGTCAAATAATATATTATGCTGGTCCTACTCCAGCAAAACCTGGTCAACCAATTGGAAGCTGTGGACCTACTACTAGTTATAGAATGGATTCTTACTCTCCTGAAATTTTAGACCAAGGTCTTAAAGGAATGATTGGAAAAGGTGCTAGAGACCAAAAAGTTAGAGATTCCATTGTTAAAAATAGTGCTATCTATTTTGCTGCAGTTGGTGGTGCTGCTGCTCTTATAGCTAAATCTGTTAAAAGCAGTGAAATTATCGCTTATGAAGATTTAGGTGCCGAAGCTATTAGAAAACTTGAGGTTGTTGATTTCCCCGCTATTGTTATAAACGATACGGAAGGAAATGATTTATACGAAATTGCTAGAAATAGCTCAAAATAAATAATAAAATAAATTTAATTAAAGGGGTAATTTTTATGTCTACAGTTTTTGAAAAATCTTTAGAATTACATGAAGCTCACTTAGGAAAAATCGAAGTGATTTCAAAGGTGGCTGTCACAAATAAAGAGGAGTTAAGTCTTGCTTATTCTCCAGGAGTTGCAGCACCTTGTATGGCAATTAAAGAAGATGTAGAGAATGTTTATAAATACACATCAAAAGGAAATATGGTTGCTGTTGTAACTGATGGTTCTGCTGTTTTAGGTTTAGGAAATATCGGTCCTGAGGCTGCGCTTCCTGTTATGGAGGGAAAAGCTATTCTCTTTAAACAATTCGCTGGAGTAGATGCTTTCCCAATATGTTTAGATACTCAAGATACAGAGGAGATTATAAAGGCAGTTAAACTTATAGCTCCTGGATTTGGTGGAATAAATCTTGAAGATATCTCTGCTCCTAGATGTGTAGAGATTGAAACTAGACTTAAAGAGGAACTAAATATCCCTGTTTTCCACGATGATCAACATGGAACTGCAATTGTTGTTGTTGCTGCTCTTATCAACTCTTTCAAGTTAGTTAACAAATCATTTGAAACTGCTAAATTTGTTGTTAGTGGTGCTGGAGCTGCTGGAAGTTCTATTATCAAGCTTCTTATCAAAATGGGTGCCAAAGATATCGTTGTTAATGATATTGATGGTATAATAACTAGAGATAATAAAGCTCAATACAACTTCTTAAAATCAGAAATTGCTGATATTACAAATCCTAATAACATCAAAGGAAGTTTAAAGGAAGCAGTTGAGGGTAGAGATGTATTTATTGGAGTTTCTGCGGCTAATATTCTTTCAATTGAGATGGTTAAAACTATGAACAAAGATTCTATAGTTTTTGCTATGGCTAATCCAAATCCTGAAATCATGCCCGAAGATGCAATTGCTGGAGGTGCTAGAATAGTTGGTACAGGAAGATCTGATTATCCTAATCAAGTTAATAACGTTTTAGCTTTCCCTGGAATCTTCAGAGGAGCTTTAGATGCTAAAGCTAAAAAAATAACAGAAGAGATGAAGATTGCTGCTGCTGTTGGAATTGCTAAGCTTGTTTCTGAAGAGGAACTAACTTCTGAATATGTTATTCCTAATGCTTTTGATCCTAGAGTTGCTACAGTTGTAGCTGATGAGGTTAAAAGAATAGCTAAAGAACAAAATATAACTAGATAATAAAAAAAGTGGCCTTAAAATTTAAGGTCACTTTTTTTATTATTCATCAATACTTTCTTTTAATTCTTTATCTTCTTTTATTACTAACAACTGATCTATTTTAAAATTATCTACATCTACAACTTCAAAACTATATCCATTATATTCTATATGTGCTCCCTTTTTAGGGATACTTTTTAGCATATACATCATAAATCCTGCTATAGTTTCATAACTATCCTCTTCTGGGAATGATTCTATCTCTAAAACTTTTTTAACATCTTCTATTGCCGTAACACCATCTATCAACCAAGAACCATCGCCTCTTTTTATTATATACTCCTCTTGCATCGGATATACAACATCTCCCATCAAAGTAGATACAACATCATTTAAAGTTATCACTCCAACAACATGAGCATACTCATTTAAAATCACCGCGAAATCTTCTCTAGCTTCATTAAATCTATCTAACATTTCAGATAAAGTTAAAGTATTTGGTATAATCAAAATATTTCTATTTGTAATCTCTTTTATATTTTGAAGGCCACTTGATTCTCCTTTTAAAATTCTTGGAAGAATATCTTTTGATCCAACATAACCATAAATAGAATCGATATCACTCTCACAAACCAAAAACTTTGAATGAGGATACTCTGCAATCTTTTGCTTTATACTTTCTTCTGTCTCTTCTAATGTAAAATAAACTATCTCATCTCTTGTTGTCATTGCTGATGACACCCATCTTTGCTCTAACTCAAAAACGTTCTCTATCAAGTGATGTTCTTTTGTATGAACAACTCCTGCTTCCGCTCCAGCATCTACTAGTGCAAATATATCATCATGAGTTATCAATTCATCTCTTGAAATAGGTGTATCAAAAATTTTAAATACCATATTTGCGACTCCATTAAAAACCCATACAATAGGTGTTAATAATTTTATTGTTAAACTCATTGGATTCACCAAAGTTACCGCTATCTTTTCAGGATAAACCATCGCTAATCTTTTAGGAATCAAATCTGCAAATTCAACAAATGCACCTGTTACAAAAGCAAATGATATTAAAAATGCAACTGTTGGATTTGAAATATATTTATTTAAAATAGGTGATAAAATACCATCTCCTATTATCCCGGCTAATATCGCTACAATATTTAACCCTATTTGAACTGTAGTAAAAAAATTCCCCGGATTACTTTGTAAATCTATTACTTTTTTCGCATTAAAATTTCCCTCATCAACTAGAAGTTGCAACTTTATTTTTCTAGCTCCTGCTAATGATATCTCTGCCATTGAGAAAAAGGCACTTATTAAAATCAAAAATATTATAAATACAATTTTTTCTGCTATTCCCATTCTATCTCTCCTTTAAATGTGGTCTCTGCTGCTCCTGTCATAAAGATATCTTCTCCATCTATCTTAATTTTTAACACTCCACCCTCTGTTTCTACCATAACCTCTTCATCTACCAAATCTAACAAATTGGCTATATACGCTCCTGAACAAGAACCCGTTCCACACGCTAGTGTTCTTCCAGCACCTCTCTCCCACGTTTTTATTTTTAATCTTTTTTTATCTAAAATCTCTATGAAGTTTACATTAATTCTCTTTGGAAATACTTTATGTTTTTCCATCTCTTCTCCAACTTTATTTACATCAACTCTCTCTAAATTATCTTTTATTATAACTGCATGTGGAACTCCTATCAGCACTGCTGAGTATTCAAACTCTTCTCCACCTACACTAATTATCTCTCTTAATATATTTTTAGAATTTGAATCAACAGGAATCTCTTTTGGAGTCATTCTTGCTTTTCCCATGTAAATAGTAACCTCTTTGACAATATCTTTTTCTATTTTTAAATATGATGTTTTTACTCCATCACCCGTTTCTATTTTTATCTCATCAGTATCTACAAGTTTCTCTTCATATACAAATTTCGAAAAACATCTAATTCCATTTCCACACATTTCACCTTTTGACCCATCTGAATTATAGTACACCATTTTTATATCTGCAATTTCACTCTTCTCTGCTACCATTAATCCATCGCCACCAATACCATAACGTCTATCACAAAGCTTTTTAGCTATTTTTGAATAGTCTTCATAAGTATTTCTTATCCCATCTAATAGTATAAAATCATTGCCTGCACCTTGCATTTTTTTAAATCTCATAATCAATCACCTCATTAAATTTAAACTATTCTCTTACACTATATTCTACCCTATCCTTTCATATAACGCAAGCTTTCCCTTTTGTTTGATTCTACTTTACTTTTTATATCTTTTATGTTACTATTCCCGAGTAATATAACACATTCTCAAGGAGATTTTATGATTGAAAAAAGAAATATTCAAAATCATGTTGAACTTCTCCAAAAAGGAAATAAGGGATTGTATGGTCTTTCAATACTAGTCGGTATTACAACTGGAATAACTGTTTCAGTTTATAGATATGGACTATCTTTTGCAGAACATCTTAGAAGTCAATATCTTAATAAAGAACTGTTAACCAATCCAATAAAACTTATTTTTATTTGGGGTATTTTTATCGCAATAGGACTTTTCGTAGATTACATATCTAGAAAATTTCCTACAACTGGAGGAAGTGGTATTCCTCAAGTGAAAGCTCTAATTTTAAGAAAATTAGATTATCTATTTTGGTTTAAAGAACTGCTTGTAAAATTCTTTGGAGGTTTATTAGGAATTGGAGCTGGTTTATCTCTTGGTAGAGAAGGACCTTCTGTACAATTAGGATCATATATCGGATATGGTGTCACTAAAATTTTCAAAAGAGATTATACTGATGAAAAATACTTAGTGACTGCGGGATCAAGTGCTGGATTGGCCGGAGCTTTTGGAGCTCCATTATCAGGAGTTATTTTTAGTATGGAAGAACTTCATCGTTTCTTCTCATCTAAACTAATCATTTGTACTTTCTTAGCTAGTATCTGTTCAAACTTTATGGCTAGAAGAATTTTTGATATGAATCCATCTTTTGATTTATATACTAAATATCCTACAAATATAAATCCATATCTTCAATTTTTATTTTTTATAATTTTTGGAGTTATCCTTGCGTTTTGTGGAAAGTTTTTTACTTTTTCATTAATTAAAACTCAAGATATTTTTAAAGGAGTAAAATTACCTCGAGCTTTTAAAATATCATTTGTAATGACATTATCATTTATAATATGTTTTATTATGCCTGATATAACAGGTGGTGGACATCATTTAGTTGAAGAACTACCACATTTAAATCAAACAATCATATTTTTAATATTTGTTCTATTAGCTAAACTTTTTTTCACAACAATATCATACGCTACTGGTTTCCAAGGTGGAATTTTTTTACCAATGCTTGTTTTAGGGGCTATTTTAGGAAAAATATACGCTCTTATACTTATTAGTAACTTTGGTGTTGGAAATGACTTTATTGTCCATTATATGATTTTAGGTATGGCTGGTTTCTTTGTTGCTGTAGTTAGAGCACCCATAACCGGAACAATTTTGATTCTAGAAATGACTGGAAGCTTTGATCATCTCTTAGCTATTGCTACTATATCTATCGTAGCCTATTATATAACTGATATTTTAAAACTTGAACCTATATATGAGATTCTTTATGATAGAATGCCTAAGAAAAAGCTAAACGATGATCTTGAAGAGGACCGTCACGAACATCTAGATAAAACACTTATCTGTATTCCAGTTTCTGCTGATTCAGATTTTGAAAACAAATTGATAAAAGATATCAACTGGCCAAAACATACTCTAGTCGTTGCTATTAGAAGAGCTGAAGTTGAGTATATACCTAAAGGAAGTTCTCAAATTTTAGCAGGGGATGTTCTTGTTTTACTACTACCTAGTAAACAAGCAGATAAATTAAATGAAGACCTATTCAAAATGGGAACATCTCATTAATTTTTTTAGGAAATCATTGACATTTTTTTTAAATAATTATACTATTAAATGACACATGTATTTTATAGGAGGATCTTATGAATAGAATAGAAGGAAAAATTGCTTTAGTAACTGGTGGAGCTAGAGGAATTGGAAGAACTATAGTTGAAAAATTAGCTTCTGAAGGTGCTGAATTAGTTATCTCTTGTGATATGGGAGAAGCAACTTTCGAGCAAGCAAACGTTAGACACGAAATTTTAAATGTAACTGATAGAGATGCTATTAAAGAATTAGTAAAAAAAATAAAAGAGGAATTTGGAAGAGTTGATATCCTAGTTAACAATGCTGGAATAACTAAGGATGCTCCTTTTGTTAGAATGAGCGAAGATGCTTGGGATGCTGTTATCAGTGTTAACTTAAAAGGTGTTTTCAATGTTACTCAAGCTATTGCACCTTTAATGACTAAAAATAAAAAAGGTTCAATCATAACTATATCATCTGTAGTTGGATTATACGGAAACATTGGACAAGCAAACTACTCAGCAACTAAAGGTGGAGTTATTGCTATGACTAAAACTTGGTCTAAAGAATTAGCTAGAAAAGGTGCTCAAATCAGAGCTAACTGTGTTGCACCTGGATTCATTGCTACTCCTATGACTGATGTACTACCTGAAGATGTAATCAATGGAATGCTTGAGAGAACTGCTTTAGGGAAATTAGGAATGCCTGAAGATATCGCTAATGCTGTATTATTCCTTGCAAGTGACGAATCAGCTTATATCACTGGACAAACTATTGAAGTTAGTGGTGGATTAGCACTTTAATTTTTAAAATAATTAATCAGATTTTAAAGGCAAGAATTATATTTCTTGCCTTTATTTTTTTGGAGGATTTTATGAAAAATAAAACAAAAATATTTTTTTTAGCAATCATAGCTTCAGTTATCTTAGGCTCGATTGGAAAAAATATCTACTTTAAAAGGATTTTAGAAAAAGAACTTTCTAAATCACTAAAACAAAATGTTACTATAAAAAAAGCTAATTTAAATATTCTTAGCAACTCATTTAAATTAGAGAATACCATTTTTGAAAAAGATAAAATACAGATAACTCATCTTTACACAGAGATGAGCTTCAAGGAATTTTTGAAAGATAAAAAAAATTTTACAATAGAATCAATCGATATTAAAGATATTATTTTCATTAACCAATCTGAAGTTTCTTCATCTACGAATTCAAAAGATGAAACTATCACAACTAAATTTCCTGAACACAATATTTCTGCTAAATCAGAGATTAAAAATGAAAAAACATCTCAATTTTTAAACGAGATTGATAAACAAATTAAAAATGATGGCGGACTTTCAAATATTTTTAATTCAGCTTTAAATAAAGAAAATTTTTCTAAAAATATGTCAAATAATTTAACTAATTTTCTTATAAAAAATGCAGATTTTATCGATATTATTCTTCAAACTGAAATAAATTCACATCTGAAAAATAGAATAAACTCTTTTTCTAAAAATTCTAAAGAATTTATTTATAAAATAAAAATAAAAAATAATGAAAATAATATCCTAATTAAAAATATATCGTTTTCAGGCTCTAATAACAATATAAAGTTTTTGGGAAACTTTAAAAATTTCAACACTGATTTTTCTAAAAACACTTTGCTTCCGATCAATATAACTCTTTCAGAGATTAATGGTAATGGTGAAGGGAAAATCTATGGAGATTTAAATAGTAATACCCTTTCTGGAAACATTTATATGAAATTAAATAATTTTAAAGCTACCTCATTTAATAATATTAACACTTATTTATCTGATGGAAATATAAACAGTGAGCAGATAATCAATATAAATGGAGAAATTATTAAAATCGATGGTACAACAGAAATCAGTCATATACAAATAAATAAAAGTACTATTCAAAATTCAAATAGTTTAGATAACTTCAAGAAAAATATTTTAAATGAATTTATCCGATTAACTGAAACAAAAGAGTATAATTTGAAAGTTTACAATAACTTTTCAACTAATACAAATTTTATAAACATAAAAACTACATTACCTGAGGAAATCAGAAGAACCTTAATTAACAATCGAGTTACATTCAATGATTTTTTAGAAAATCAATTAAAAAATCAATATAAAAATAGTTTTGAAGAAAAGAAAAATAAGGTGAAAAATTTCTTTAAAAATATTTTTTAATATTTTCACTTGTATTTTTTATTTTTTAATGGTATAATTACAAATGTCACAAGTGTGGTGACAGGAGCCTTATGGCGTATTAGTATCGAACCGTGTCAGATCTGGAAGGAAGCAGCACTAAGGTATTTAATGCGGGTATAAGATTACTCCTGTTATCCCTTGTGACTCTTTTTATTTTTTGTAAAAATAATGAAATAAAAAAAACTGAGGCTAGCCTCAGTTTTTTAATTTACTATCTTTTGATTCTTTCAACGTATTCGTTTGATCTTGTATCGATTTTAATCCACTCATCTTGCTCAACGAATAAAGGAACTTGAATTTCGAATCCTGTGTTTATTTTAGCAGGTTTCATTACTTTTCCTGAAGTATCTCCTCTTAATCCTGGCTCAGTATAAGTTACTTGTCTTTCAACGAAAGTAGGTAACTCTACTGCAACTGGAGTTGACTCATAGTAAACTACTTCTAATTCCATTGCTTCTTCTAAGTAATTTAAAGCATCTCCTAAATCCTCATCTTTTAATTCGATTTGATCCCAAGTTTCTGGGTTAGAGAATACATAGA
This sequence comes from Cetobacterium sp. ZOR0034, assembly GCF_000799075.1. Classification (NCBI taxonomy): domain Bacteria; kingdom Fusobacteriati; phylum Fusobacteriota; class Fusobacteriia; order Fusobacteriales; family Fusobacteriaceae; genus Cetobacterium; species Cetobacterium sp. ZOR0034. The sequence continues at coordinate 32,501 of NZ_JTLI01000006.1, read as the reverse complement.
AATCTCCATCGTTGTATGAGTAAACAGCTTTAACTTTATCAAGTCTGATATCGTCCATTTTATCGTCAGCTTTGTATATAGCGTCAGATATGTTTCCGTTTAATAAGTTTTTCATTTTGTACTTCATCACAGCAGCGTTTCTTCCTGATTTGTTGTACTCTGCTTTTAGAATTACGTAAGGATCGTTTCCAATCTTTACTGTACTTCCAGCTCTTAGTTCTTGAGCAGTTTTCATAATTGAACCTCCTAATATTTTAAAATAAATCTATTTAATTTATCTATAAGATTACACTTTAGTTCGATATACTCTGAATAAGCTTTAGTCAGTTGAGAAATCTGTTCAAACTCTTTAAAGAATTCCTCATAATTCTCTCTACCTAGCTCTAAAGAGTTACTATCTCTTAAATTATAATCTCTTAATAGCTTTGTCTGTATATTTAAAGGAATTTCTAAATTAAATTCCTCTAAAACTTCTTTATATCTTTCTATAAAACCATCTATTTTATCCATGTGCGCCATCTCTTCTTGTAAATAGATATGCCACATAAATGGCTTTCCTGTAAGAAGTGCTCTTACAAAAGAATCTTCTCCTCTTACAAAATTATAATCAACAACGTTTATTAACTCTTCATACTCTTCCTGCTCTAAAAAAGGCATAAATTTAATTTTTAAATTTCCCATTTCATAACTGTCTTTTGATACTTCAACAAAATCTAATTTTTCTAAAATTATTTTTATACTATCTTGAGATTTTTGTCCTAATACCAGTAGGCAATTATTTTTACCATTTTTTAATAAGACATTTAAAAGAGGTAAAAAGTTTTTTTCATAACTAAATATAGTTCCTATAAAATAATCTCTATCACTTAAATCTGGTAAGTATTTTTCTATATAGATACTCTTATTATTTTGTACCTCTAACTTTCTATTTAAAAATAACTTATCCACTATAACTCCACCTGTATTCTCTTTAAAGCCAGGCATAAAGAAATATTTTCTCAACTTTTTTGCTCCAATAGGCGACTCCATCAAATGAACTTCCTCTATCCAACTTTCTCCAGATAAATATTCTAAATTTATAAGTAAAGATGATTCATCTTTAGCTTTATTCAAATATCCCTCTAAAATATTACATCCAAAGGCCTCTATTATAACATTTGCAGGAGAAAATGTACATATATTTTTAGCTAAATATTCATTAGTTATATACTCTATTCCATCTATCTTTTGATAACCAACATTTCTAGCTCTTTTGTTTAAAGGTAAAAACTCATCCAATCGATTTAAAAAAACTCTAATCTCTATGTTTTCATTATATATACTTTTGAACTCTTTCGCAACTCTATAAACAACACCTATATCACCAAAGTTATCAATTATCTCACAGAAAATATCTAAACTTTTTATCTCCATTAGTCCACCATTTTTCCTGTTCTTTTAAAATACTCTTTTTTAGCAAATTGAACCCAATTTGGTCTTGCAATCATTCCTCTACCTATTGCTACTAAATCTAACATTCCACTTTCAATCAAAGTACTTGCTTGTTCTTCAGTTTTTATATTTCTTACACCTATAACTGGTACATTTACATGCTTTTTTATTTCTACTCCTAAATAAACTACCCAGTCAAATTCAAAATCTTCTGGTATATCAACTTTAACGAGTTGTTTCTTTTCTGGATCTGGAACTCCCGAAGAAACATGGATAACATCCACTCCAATTTTTTCCAAATATTTAGCTATCTCTATTCCATCTTCTAATGTAGGTTCATTTCCACCCATTCTATAACCCAATATAAAATCTTCATCAAAAAGCTCTCTTGTTCTTTCTATTAACTCTTTTGTGAAAAACATTCTTTTTTCAAAACTTCCACCATATTTATCATTTCTAACGTTCCAAAGTCTTGAATTAAGTTGAGATAAAAGATATGTATGTGCACCATGTATCTCTATTCCATCAAACCCGGCTTTTTTAGCTCTTTTAAAGGCTTCTACAAACTGCTCTAAAATTTTATCTAAAGTTTCTTCAGATACAGTTGCAACTTCCTCTTTAAATCCCGCATGATGAATCTGAATCAACATTGGAACATCGTATTGTTTCCCGATATCTGCAACTTTTGATAATCCTTCTATAAAATCATCACTCCAAATCCCTATTTGGTTATCTCTTAACTTTCCATCTTCTGCAACACAACTAGCTTCAACTATAATTAATCCTGTTCCACCCTCTGCAACATCTTTATACCAATCTAATAAACCCTCTGTTACATATCCATCTTTTTCTACCATAGAAAATCTAACTAATGGTGGTAAAACTACTCTATTTTTAAGTTTTTTATTTCTTATATTCAAAGGAGTAAATAAATTCACTATTCTTCCTCTCTTTCTTCTTTTATTGTATAGAATATTTTAGCACAATTTAAAAAAAAAGAAAATATATTATGTTTGTTATTATTAAAATTCATGGTATAATAATTAAGATACGTGTTTAAAAATAAAATTTATATTATAAATATTTAGGAGGAATTTTTTAAAATGATAGCAACTAGCAATCTAAGTATGAGATTCTCTGGTAGAAAACTTTTCGAGGATGTAAGCGTTAAATTTACTCCTGGAAACTGTTATGGACTTATTGGTGCAAACGGTGCCGGAAAATCAACATTTGTTAAAATACTTTCAGGAGATTTAGATCCTACTGAAGGAGATGTAATCTTTGATAAAAACAAAAGAATGGCTGTTCTTAAGCAAGATCACTTTGCTCACGAAGAAGATACAGTTATAAACGTTGTTTTAATGGGACATACTAAACTTTGGAAAATTATTGAAGAGAGAAACGAGATATACGCTAAAAGTGAGTTCTCTGATGAAGATGGTATGAGAGCTGCTGAATTAGAAGGTGAATTCGCTGAATTAAATGGTTGGGAAGCTGAAACTGAAGCTGAAATGCTTTTAACTGGTCTTGGAATTACTGCTGATTTACATTATAAATACATGAGAGAACTTAGCGAGCCTGATAAAGTAAAAGTTTTATTAGCTCAAGCTTTATTCGGAAACCCTGATGTTCTATTATTAGACGAGCCTACAAACGGTCTTGACATTCAAGCTATTGCTTGGTTAGAAGAGTTCTTAATGAATCTAGAAGATACTACTGTTATTGTTATATCGCATGATAGACATTTCTTAAATAAAGTTTGTACTCACATAGCTGATATCGATTATGGTAAAGTTAAAATGTACGTTGGAAACTATGATTTCTGGTACGAATCAAACCAATTAATGCAAACATTAATTAACAACAAAAATAAAAAATTAGAACAAAAGAGACAAGAACTTCAAGAATTCATTGCTAGATTCAGTGCCAACGCATCTAAATCTAAGCAAGCTACTTCTAGAAAGAAGCAATTAGATAAATTACAACTTGAAGATATGCAAATCTCTAATAGAAAATATCCATTCGTTGAATTTAAACCTGAAAGAGAGGCTGGAAACAACCTTCTTAAAGTTGAAAATCTTACTAAGATTATCGATGGAGTTAAGATTTTAGATAACGTATCATTTACAATTAACACAAATGATAAAGTTGTATTCATATCTCAAAACGATATCGTTAAAACAACTCTATTCTCTATCTTAGCTGGAGAGATGGAAGCTGATAGCGGTACTTATACTTGGGGAGTAACAACTACTCAAGCTTATATGCCTAAAGACAACTCAGAGTTCTTCGAAAACTGTGATCTTGATCTTATCGATTGGTTAAGACAATACTCGCCTGATCAACACGATGCATTCGTAAGAGGATTCTTAGGAAGAATGCTATTCTCTGGAGAAGAAGCTACAAAAAGAGCTAAAGTTCTTTCTGGAGGAGAGAAAGTAAGATGTATGTTATCTAGAATGATGTTAACTAATGCTAACGTTTTAATCTTCGATAACCCTACAGACCATTTAGACCTTGAGTCTATTACATCTTTAAACAAAGCTTTAACTAACTTCAAAGGAACGATTCTATTTGGAGCTCATGACCATGAGTTTATCCAAACTGTTGCTAACAGAATAATCGAAATCACTCCAAGTGGACTTATTGATAAGTTAACTGAGTATGATGATTATATTGCTGATGATGAATTACAAGCAAAAATTAAAGAGATGTACAACGTATAATAGAACTTTATAAAAGCAGAGGACTACCTCTGCTTTTATTTCAATTTAAGGAGGATTTTTATGCTAGAACTTTTTCTTACTTTCTTTAAAATAGGAATGTTTACTTTCGGTGGTGGATACGCTATGATACCTCTTATTGAAAGAGAGATGATATATGGTAAAAAATGGATTGATAAAGATGAATTACTTGAAATTATTACAATTTCACAAATGACACCAGGGCCTATTGCTATAAATGCTGCTACTTTTATAGGAAAAAAAAGAGCTGGGATTTTAGGTTCTGTTGCTGCTACTTTGGGTGTAATAGCGCCATCGCTTTTGGTTATAACTATAATCTCTGCATTCTTCTCTAAAAGTTTTTTAAATCCTACAATGCAGAAGATTTTTATTGGACTTAGAGCTGGGATTGCTGCACTTATTTTATCTTCGGTTATCAAACTATCAAAAAACACTTTAATTGATTACTTTAGTTATATTGTTTTTATAGTTTCATTAATAGGGCTAGTTTTCTTTAATATCTCACCTATTACTTTAATTCTATTTTTTGGTGTTGGATGTATTATATTCTTTACAATTAGAGGTGAAAAATGATTTATTTAATACTTTTTATCGAATTTTTTAAAATAGGAATGTTCTCTTTTGGTGGTGGATTAGCTATGCTTCCACTTATGCAAGAAGTAGTATTTAAGTATAGCTGGTTAACTGAAAGCGAATTTTTAGATGTCATCGCTATATCACAGGTTACACCTGGTCCTATAGCAATCAACACAGCCACTTTCGTTGGCCATAAAGTTGGGGGAACTCTTGGTGCTCTGGTTGCAACTGCCGGGTCTGCTTTACCTTCTTTTATTGTTATTATTATTATCGCAAGCATCTTTTCTAAAATTAAAAACAACCCTAAAAAAGAGTTCTTTTTTAAAGGTGTTAAACCAGTAACTTTAGCCTTAATAACATTTGCTGGAATTATAATAGCTAAACCTACATTTTTTGTAAATGATTATTCTCAAAGTCTAAAAGCAATCTTAATTTTTATTATAGTTTTTGTAGGAACAAAGTATTTAAATAAGATAAATCCTATTATAATTCTTTTAACTACAGCTCTGGCTGGAGCATTTATTTTCTAATTTATCTATAAATTAAAATAGAGATAGAAATTTAAATTTTCTATCTCTATTTATATATGCGTCTTATTTTATTTTCTAATTTTTTAGACATTATAAAATCAAGTTCACTTATTTTTTGTAATGTATAATATGGTTTATTCTTATAATTTTTCCGTTCTCTCTCCTCTTGGCAAATCTCTTCTTCTATATCATTTTCGAACTCTATATAATCTCCAATAAACCTATTTACAATTCCTCTTATTTTCTTATTTTTCAGATTCGAACTATCTAGTTCTGTTTCATTTCTCCATCTATGATTATCTTTATCATAAACGGCTACATACGGTATTTTATAGCCATTCAAAACCTTTATAAACTGCGGAATGATACTTTTACTTCCACACTCTATAATAGAATAACTATAATTATATACCCCTATTTTTTTAGCCAAATAAGAAAGTGCTATCTTATCTGTTTGTCCTTCTACTAATATAACCTTTTTAGCAAAAAACATCTCTCCTCTATCTGGATTTATCCAATAGTTCATATTGAAATTCTTAATTTCATCTCCATTTAAAAGTTTCCCCGTATATTGAAAAACTTTAATCTCTCCTCTAATCTTCTTTATTAAGCAAATCGACTTATACTGTTTTAATCCCACAAAATAACTTGAGTGAGTTTCTAAAATTATCTGAACCCCTATTTTAGAAAGTTTTATTAGTAGCGAATACATCTCTCTGCTCTCTTGAGGATTCAAATGAAGTTCAGGTTCTTCAAATATTAAAAACAAGTCAGAAAGTTTTGACTTTATCTTTGTTTCGTATTCATCAATACTATACAAAATATTTTTTAGAAAACTAAATAAAATCTTTCTTTGTAAACTCTGGGATAATTTATTCTCCCCTAAATATTCTAATTTACTATTTAAATCTTTTATTATTTGACTATCCATAGTATCCATAAATATATCTCTTATTCTTAAAAGTCCTTCATATACTCCGTTATCTTTTGAACTGATAACTGCTCCTCTAAGAGATATATACTCTGCTCTTATTATTTCTAAATCAACTTTTGTTTCTATTCCGTGATCTACTATGTAATATTCTATCTCTTCGTTCTCTCTTTTCAATAATTTTAAAGTTAAAAAACCTCTATTAGTTTTATAACATTTAATTCTTATTTCAATCGGTCTAGTTCTATCTTTAAAGTCCTCTTTCTTTATCTCATACTGTCCGAAGAAAGCTGATAATGCCTTTAGAATACTTGTTTTTCCTCTATTAGATTCACCTATCAGTATCAATAATTTCTCTATCTCAATATTCACATACTCTATACTCTGCCAATTGGCTATCATAATCTTTTTCATATCCATTCTTAGAATCGTCCTCCTCATCTAAAATTTTAGAATACTCTTTCAATCCTCTCAATTCAAATAATTTTTTTAATATTCTCTTAGCCTCTTTTCTATTCATTGGATAACCATTTTTTTCTAGAATATGAAAGCCTTCATATGCTTTTTCCGAAACTTCTTTTAAATATCTCTCTTCTATAATTTCCTTGACGTCTTCAGAATACAATAACTTTGCCTCATACAAATTTACTTTTTCAGCTAATTTATCTTCATCAATATCAAAAAAATCATCCAAAGCTTGTAAAGACATTCCAATTTCATATATTGCCTTTGCACACTCTTCTAACTTTTTATTCTTTTCAATTTCTAGAGGTACCTCTAGGCTTATCTTTAGAAGCTCCCCCCCAATTCCATTATGAATTCTAGATAGAACATACTCTTCGTCTGGATATGTTTCATACTACTTTCTATCTCTTAAACTTTCGCTTTCTGCAATCAAATATATCTTGTTAAGAATTTTTTGACTTAAAGAACTCTTAAAATCTATTTCTAAGCATGTTTTACTCAAAAAATTTTGACAAAACAACATCACTAAACTATTTGAAACCACATTATTTTTTAATCTATCTATAAAAATTATCCCTTTATTCTCATCATCTATTATATTATCTGTCGAAGTTACTATCTGTCTTAAATATAAAATAATTTTTCCATATTTAACTACATTTTTTTTAGATATTTTACAATCAATCATAATAGATAACATCAACAGTGTAAAAAAGTTTTTTTTAAACGATTCCATAAAATTTAAATTTTTAAACTCTACCTCAATCTCTTTTTGAAATTCTAAACTTTTCAGATCTTTTTGAATTTCTTTTTGAATTTCTTTCAAAATATTAAATGATTCTAAAAATAATTTTCCCATTAAAATATGTGTCTTCATAGTCCTCCTCTGATGCTAAACGTTCTTCTTAATAAACTACTCATAATTTCTTTTTTTCTTTTTTTTCTAAAAAAAAAGTGGAGCTTGAAACTCCACTAAAAAATTAAATTAAATATTGTATAATTTTTTCATTCTCTCTATTCTTGCTAAAGTTCTGTCTCTTCCAATAATAGAAACTAAGTTATATAAGTCTGCACCTTTTGGTAGTCCAGTCAATACTGCTCTTAAAGGCATGTAAACTTTTCCTGGTCCCTCTCCAATTGTATCTAGAGTTTCTTTTAATAACTCTTTTGCTCTATCAATTGATATCTCTTCAGATTCAGCTGCAATCTTCTCTTCAAATAAATTAATTGATTTCTTTCCAGCTTCATCTTGAATAACTGTATAAAGTCTTTCGATTCCTTTTACTTCTTTTTTATCTGTTTCTTCAGTTACAACTGGTAATGTGTACTCATCTTTGAAGTATACTTCTGATTGAGCTACAATCTCTTTTATTGTTTGAGCTCCTTCTCTTAATATATCAACAATTCTTGAAAGTGTTTCAAACTCTTTCTCTGTTAACTCTTCTCCGATTAATCCAGCATTTCTAAAGAATGGAACAGCTAACTCAGTTAACTCTTTTAAGTCTTTCATTCTCATATGTTGGTTGTTTACCCATCCTAATTTAACTAAGTCAAATACAGGACCTCCTAAAGATACCTTATCGATATCAAAGTTCTCATTGAACTCTTGTAATGTAAATATCTCTTTGTTTTCTCCAAATGAGTATCCCATTAATCCTAAGAAGTTTACGATACCCTCTTTTAAGTATCCTTCCTCTTTGTACCAGTTTAATGAAACTGGATTCTTTCTCTTAGATATTTTTGTTCTATCTGAGTTTCTAAGTAAAGGCATGTGTATGAACTCAGGTTCTTGCCATCCAAATGCTTTATAAAGTTGGATATGCTTAGGTGTAGATGCAATCCACTCTTCAGCTCTTATTACGTGAGTGATATTCATTAAGTAATCATCAACAACGTTTGCTAAGTGGTAAGTTGGGAATCCATCTCCTTTTAATAAAACTTGATCATCGATTTTGTTATTTTCAAAAACGATATCTCCTCTTAATCTATCCTTTATGATTGTTTCTCCTTCATAAGGCATTTTAAGTCTGATTACAAACTCCTCTTTAGCTGCTAATTTAGCATCTATTTCCTCTTTTGAAAGAGATCTACAGTGTCCATCATATCCTGGAGCTTTTCCCATAGCCTTTTGTCTTTCTCTTAATTTTTCTAGTCTCTCTTGAGTACAGAAGCAGTGGTAAGCTTCTCCCTTCTCAACTAATTTATGTGCATACTCTCCATATAAGTGGAATCTTTCAGATTGTCTGTATGGTCCAGTTGGTCCACCAACATCAGGACCTTCAGCGTAATCTAATCCTAACCACTTTAGAGCATCAAATATCATTTGCTCTGACCCTTCTGTATATCTGTTTTGGTCAGTATCCTCTATTCTTAGTATAAAGTCTCCACCATTTTTATAAGCAAAAGCTAAGTTGAATAACGCAATGTAAGCTGTTCCTACATGTGGATCTCCTGTTGGAGAAGGTGCGATTCTCGTTCTTACTCTTCTTTCCATCATAATCTCTCCCTTTTTTGTAATTTGTACCCTATATTATAATCCATATATTCAATAATTTCAAGATAGCTTGCTAGTTTTTATTTTTTGACCATCTTAAATACCCATTTATGAAGTCATCTATATCTCCATCCATAACGGCTCTAATATTTCCTGACTCCACAGCTGTTCTATGATCTTTAACCATTGTATAAGGCTGGAATACATATGATCTTATTTGATTTCCCCAACCAATATCACTTTGCTCTCCTTGAATTTTTTTCAACTCTTCCTCTTTCTTTTTCATCTCGATCTCTAGAAGTTTAGATTTTAAAAGTTTCATAGCCGTTTCTCTATTACTTAGTTGTGATCTCTCTCTTTGACAAGTTACAACAACCCCAGTAGGTATATGAGTAATTCTTACTGCTGAATCTGTCATATTTACGTGCTGTCCACCAGCTCCCGATGCTCTATATGTGTCAACTCTTAAATCACCTGGATCTATTGTTATCTCAACCGTTTCATCAACTTCAGGCATTATATCTACTGAAGCAAAAGATGTATGTCTTTTCTTATTCGCATCAAAAGGTGATATTCTAACAAGTCTATGTACTCCTTTTTCACCTTTTAAATACCCGTAAGCTCTTGTTCCTTCAACTAAAAGAGTTATCGATTTAATCCCTACAGAATCTCCCGCCATATAATCCATTTCAGTTACTTTGTATCCTCTGTTATTAAACCATCTCATATACATTCTATATAGCATATCTGCCCAGTCACAAGCTTCTGTTCCTCCTGCTCCCGAATGAATTGTTACTATAGCGTTGTTTCCATCATATTCTCCATCTAATAACATCTTTGTATCAAAATTTTCTATCGTTTGCATAAGCTTAGAGTGTTTCTCTTCTAACTCTTCTACAAAATCTTCCTCTCCTGAATCTACAAAATCTATTAAAATCTCTTCATCAAAAAACATATTTTCTATAGTTTCAAACTCTTTAACTATATCTTTTTCCTCGTTCATCTCTTTTATAATTTTTCCACTAGTTAATTTATCATTCCAAAATCCATCTTCTAAAGTTTTTTTCTCTAAAGATGAGATTTTCTCTTTTCTAGTATCTAAGTCAAAGAGACCCCCTTATAGCATCAATCTGATTTTTAAACTGATTGTATTCTCTTTTTAATTCTAAAATATCCATTAAAATTCCTCCTAAAACTTATTTTAAGTTTAATAATATCTTTTCTAACTCATCTAAACTTTTATATGAATAATATTCTTCATTTACTTTCAAAGCATTTCCCTTTGAACATCTTCCCAAGCAATGTCTTTCATCTATTACAAAATTAATCTTACTTTTAATCTCTGATATTTTCTCTTTTAATCCCGGCTGATTACAATTTCTTCCTGTACATATCTGTACATAAAATTTCGTTCTAGCTTTTTGTAGTTTTGGATAAAACCTTATCGTACTATCTAAAGAAAATGAAAATACATCTATTTTCTTAGCTACATAATCAATCACTTCATCAGGAATATATCCAAGTTCATCAACAACAAAAGAAAGTATTTTATAGTCATCTTTTTTATTATCTAAACTTTCTATAAAGTTATCTAACTCTTTATAAAAATCTTTCATTATTCCTCCCTCTCCATTATTATTGCAACAGCAGTTGCATAATCTTTACAATGTGAAATAGATATTTCTACATTTACATTTTTTTCTTTCAAATTTCCATAAAGTTTTACTTCAGGCTTTCCCAGTGAATTATTCAATATCTCAATATCTACAAGATTAAAACCTCTAACTCCTGTTCCCAAAGCTTTTGCGATAGCCTCTTTAGCTGAAAATCTTCCCGCATAGCTTTCACTTTTTCCACCTTTTGCTTCAATCTGCTCTATCTCTTTCTCTGTAAAAACACGTTCTTTAAAACCCTTTTTACTTATTGCACTCTCTATTCTAGATATTTCTACGATATCGTTTCCTATTCTTACAAACTTCATAGCCACCTATCCTATTTTATAAAGTTTTTTAGCGTTCTCTGTTGTCGTTTTTGTAACCTCTTCTACTGAAATCTCTTTTATTTCAGCAATTTTTTGAGCGACATGCTCTACATAAATAGGTTCATTTCTTTTTCCTCTAAAAGGTTCAGGAGTTAAGTATGGACAATCCGTCTCTATAACTATTCTATCTAGTGGTATATCTCTTACAACTTCAACGGTTTTCTTTGCATTTTTAAAAGTTAAAGTTCCACCTATTCCTAAGTAAAATCTATCTACTAAAACCTTTGCAGTTTCTAAAGACCCAGGATAACAATGAATAACCCCCTCTATCTCTGGATACTCTTTTAAAATATTAACTGTATCTTCCATCGCGTCTCTTGTATGAATAACAACAGGTTTACCTACTCTTTTTGCTAACTCTAACTGCTTCCTAAATCTATCTTGCTGAACCTCTTTTGGTTCTGTCATCCAATGATAATCCAATCCAATCTCACCTATAGCAACAACTTTAGAATCTTTTGCTATTACCTCTAGCTCTTTTTCTAGCTCGTCATTATACTCTGCTATATCAATTGGATGGACACCTACAACTGCATATATAAAATCATACTCTTTTGCTAATTCTAAACTTCTTTTTGAACTTTTTAAATCATATCCTATATTTACACAAAATTCTAATTTATCTTTTATTCTTTCTATAACTTCTAATCTATCTAAATCGAATTTTTCATTATCTAAATGGCAATGTGTATCAACTAATTTCATCTCTTCACCTCGTATATTTTAACTAAAACTCTTCCTATATTTTATCATAAATACGACATATTTTCCATATTCTCCTAATTTCATTTTTTATTTGTGTTTTTTTATGAGAAAAGTAAAGATTTTGTTGTTCTATTTTCAAAAAAATGATAAAATAATAAATAGACTTATTTAAGAAAAAGGAGAGTATTTTACATGGAACCAACTTTAATTTTTGGACACAGAAATCCAGATACAGATTCAATCTGTTCGGCTATATCACTAGCTAGATTAAAAGAATTAAAAGGAGAATCTGCTCAAGCTTGTAGATTAGGAAACATCAGTAAGGAAACTGAATTTGTTTTAAAAAGTTTTAATATAGATGCACCAAAATTACTTTCAACAGTAAGTGCTCAGATTTCAGACCTTACTCGTGTTGAAAAGAAAACTATCAATCACAAAGATTCTTTAAGAAGAGCTTTAGAAATAATGACTGAGGAAAACTTCTCTAGTTTACCTGTTGTAAATAGCAAAAATCACTTAAGAGGAATGATTCATGTTTCTGATATAGCTAATGCTTACTTAAACATCGATTACTCAGATCTTTTTGCTGCTTATCATACAACTTACGAAAACTTACAAGAAGTTTTAGAAGGAGAAGTTATCAGTGGAAAATATCCTTCTGGGAAAATCGAAGCTAATTTAAAAGGAGTTAGTGAATACAGAAATATCGCTGCTGGTGATATCGTTATTACTACAACTCTTTTAGATTCTATCGACGATTTAATCGATTTAGGAGTAAAGATGATTATTCTTTGCTGTGATAAAGATGATGTTATCCTTCCAAGAGATTCAAAAACTCCAATTTTAAGAGTAAACAAATCTCTATTTAAAGCGATTCCTCTAATATCTCAATCAGTATCAATTTTATCAATCTTAAACAACGAAAAGTTCTACTCTTTCTCTGTTGACGATTACTTAGCTGATATTAAAGATATTATGAAAGAATCATCACAAACTAACTTCCCTGTTATCGATAAAAACGGTGAAGTTTACGGAACAATTAGAACTAAAAATTTAATCAACTTCACTAGAAAAAATGTTATTTTAGTTGACCACAATGAGGATACTCAATCTGTTGCTGGTTTAAGAGATGCAAAAATAGTTCAAGTGGTTGATCACCATAAATTTGGAAACTTCGAAACTAATGAACCTGTAAAAATAAATGCAGAAACTGTTGGATGTACTTGTACAATTATTCTTGATCTGTATAAAGAAGCTGGAATAGTTCCTCCAAAAGAGATTGCTGGTTTAATGATGAGTGCTATTTTATCTGATACGCTTATGTTTAAATCACCTACTTGTACAGATAAAGATATCGCTGCTGTTAAAGAGTTAGCTACTATCTCTGGAATCGAAAACTTCGAAGCTTACGGTATGGATATGTTAATAGCTGGAACTTCTCTTTCTGACAAAACTCCAGAAGAGATTTTAACTATGGACCAAAAAGAATTCACTATGAATGGTATCAAATTAGCTATCTCTCAAGTTAATACTGTTGATGTTAAAGGTGTTCTTGATCAACAAGAAGCTTTAGAGAAAGCTATGGCTCATACTAATTCTAAACATCACTACCAACTATCTGTATTAGTTATAACTGATATCGTTAAAGCAGGATCAATGTTACTAGTTGTTGGAGAGCCTACTATCGTTGAAAGAGGATTCCACACTACTTTAGTTAACAATACTGCATGGGTTGATGGTGTTGTTTCTAGAAAGAAACAAGTGGTTCCTTTCTTAATGGCTGCTTCTCAAGGAGTGTGATTTTAAATGTTTCTACCTACTACAATGGAAGAGGTTAAAAAATTAGGATGGGATTCTTTAGATATTATTTTAATATCTGGAGATACATATCTAGATACCTCGTATAACGGTACTGCTATTATTGGTAAGTGGTTAGTTAAAAACGGTTTTAAGGTAGGAGTTATTGCACAACCAGATATCAATTCTGATAAAGATATAACTAGGTTAGGAACGCCCAATTTATATTGGGCAGTTTCTGCTGGTTGTGTTGACTCTATGGTTGCTAACTATACTGCCACTAAAAAAAGAAGAAAAAGTGACGACTTTACCCCTGGTGGAGAAAACAACAGAAGACCTGATAGGGCTACGATTCAATATACAAATCTAATTCGTCGTTTCTTTAAAAATAGCTCTGTTCCAATTGTACTAGGAGGAATAGAGGCTAGTCTTAGAAGAGTTGTACATTTCGATTATTGGAGTAACTCACTGAGACGTCCTATTATTTTTGATGCTAAAGCTGATATCCTTTCTTATGGAATGGGTGAAAAATCTATGCTAGCTCTAGCTAAAGCCATTCAGAATAAAGAGGATTGGAAAAATATAAGAGGGCTTGGATATATATCTAAAGAACCTAAAGAGGGTTATTTAGCCCTTCCAACTTATGAAGAGTGTTTAGAGAAAAAGGAAAACTTTGTAAAAGCTTTTGAACTTTTCTACCACAACTGTGATCCCATCACAGCCAAAGGAATCTATCAAAAAAATGCTGATAGATATTACATTCAAAACCCACCTTGTGAAAACTTCACCTCTGAAGAGATGGATGCTATCTACGGTTTAGAATTTGAGAGAGATGTTCATCCATATTACAAAAAAGATGGACATGTAAAAGCCTTAGATACAATTAGAAATTCTGTTACTACTCATAGAGGATGCTATGGAGAGTGTAACTTCTGTGCTATTGCTGTTCACCAAGGAAGAACTGTTATATCTAGAAGTGAAGACTCTATAGTTAAAGAGGTTAAAGAGTTAGCTAGTAAAAAAGGATTTAAAGGTCATATATCTGATGTTGGAGGACCGACAGCTAATATGTACGCTTTAGAATGTAATAAAAAATTAAAGCATGGTGCTTGTGCTCATAAAAGATGTCTTTATCCACAAACTTGTCCTGCTTTAAAATTAGATCATTCAAAACAGATAGATCTTTTAAGAAAATTAAAATCTATCGATAAAATAAAAAAAATATTTATTGCATCTGGAATTAGATATGATATGATTTTAGATGACAATAGATGTGGTGATAAATATCTAGAAGAAATTATTAAAGACCATATTTCAGGACAGATGAAAATTGCTCCTGAACACACAGAGGATAAAATTCTTTCTCTAATGGGTAAACAAGGAAAAAGCATATTAAAAGAGTTTAAAAATCGTTTCTACGAGCTAAATAAAAAGCATGATAAAAAACAATTCTTAACTTACTATTTAATAGCTGCTCATCCAGGGTGTAACGAAAAAGATATGTTAGATTTAAAAAGATTCGCATCCTCTGAACTTAAAATAAGTCCAGAGCAGGTACAAATTTTTACTCCTACTCCATCAACTTATTCTACACTTATGTATTATACTGAGATGAATCCATTCAATGATAAAAAAATATTTGTTGAAAAGGATAATGGTAAAAAACAAAAACAAAAAGATATTATCACTCAAACAAATAAAACTAGGAGGTATTAAAATTGAAACCAATTGTTGCAATCGTGGGAAGACCAAATGTTGGAAAATCAACACTATTTAATAAATTGGTTGGGGATAGAGTTGCTATCGTTGATGACCAACCAGGAGTTACAAGAGACAGATTATATAGAGAGACTGAGTGGGCTGGAAAAGAGTTCGTTCTAGTTGATACTGGAGGACTTGAGCCTAGAAATAATGACTTTATGATGACTAAAATAAAACAACAAGCTGAAGTGGCTATGAACGAAGCTGACGTTATTTTATTCGTTGTTGATGGGAAAAATGGATTAAATCCTTTAGATGAAGAAATCTCTTACCTATTAAGAAAAAAGAAAAAACCAGTTGTTTTATGTGTAAATAAGATAGATAACTTCCAAGCACAACAAGATGATATTTATGATTTCTGGGGACTTGGATTTGAACACCTTATCCCTATCTCTGGAGAACATAAAGTTAACTTAGGAGATATGCTAGATTTAGTTGTAAATATAATTGATGAGCATGTTGAAGAGTTCGAAGAAGAAGAGGGACTAAAATTAGCTATCATTGGAAGACCAAATGCTGGTAAATCATCTCTTGTTAATAGACTTTGTGGAGAGGAAAGAACTATCGTTAGTGATATCGCTGGTACTACTAGAGATGCTATAGATACTGCTATCGAATTTGATGGAAATAAATATGTTCTTATCGATACTGCTGGTATCAGAAGAAAATCAAAAGTTGAAGAAAGCTTAGAGTACTACTCTGTTTTAAGAGCGATCAAAACAATAAAAAGAGCAGATGTTTGTATCTGGATGCTTGATGGAAGCGAAGGATTAACAGAACAAGATAAGAGAATCGCTGGGATTGCTTATGAAGAGAAAAAGCCTATTATCATTGTTATGAATAAGTGGGATACTATCGAAAATAAAAAAGGTGACACTATGAAAAAAATGAGAGAGGAGCTTCTTGCAGAATTACCATTCCTATCTTATGCACCTGTAGAGTTCATTTCAGCTTTAACTGGACAAAGAACTACTAAAATATTAGAGCACTCTGAAGCTGTATTCGCTGAGTACAATAAGAGAATCTCTACTGGATTATTAAACACTGTTATCAGTGATGCTATTATAATGAATAATCCTCCTACAAGAAAAGGAAGAGTTGTTAAGATTAACTATGCTACTCAAATCTCTACTGCACCACCTAGATTTGTTCTATTCTGTAACTATCCAGAGCTTGTTCACTTCTCTTACGGTAGATATATTGAAAATAAACTGAGAGAATCTTTCGGATTTGAAGGAACTCCAATAGATGTTATTTTTGAAAAGAAAAACGGATAAGGTATAACACTATGAAGAAAGTTCTTATTGTTGAAGATGAAAAATCTCTAGCTAATATAATTTCTGATGCTTTAGAAGCAGAGGGATTCAGAACTGTAATTGTTAATAGAGGTGATTTGGCTATCGATTCATTTTATGAAGAAAAGCCTGATTTGATTTTACTCGATATAAATCTTCCTGGCCTTAATGGATGGGAAATTTGTAAGCAGATTAAATCTCTATCTCAAACTCCTATTATTATGGTAACTGCTAGAGATAATGAATTTGATGAGATAAAAGGACTTGAGTTAGGGGCTGATGATTATATCACCAAGCCCTTTACTCCTAAGCTCCTTATTATCAAACTAAAAAAAATCTTTAAATTAAATAATGATACATTTTTTAAAATTGGAGATATAACATTTGATTACAATACATTTGTACTCACAACACCTGAAGAAACAAATACTCTTCCAAGAAGAGAAGCTCAACTACTTGAGTTTTTCTTCAGAAATCAAAATATTATCTTCTCCCGTGAAACACTTCTAAATGAAGTTTGGGGATTTGAATTCTTTGGTGATGAAAGAGCTGTAGATACTATAATTAAAAGGTTAAGAAAAAAACTTGGAGACTATGATTTCTATATTAAAAGTGTAAGGGGTGTCGGTTATGTCTTTAAAACAGATTAATTTTCCAATAAAACTAAACTTCTTTAAAAAACTATTCCTATTGACTATAGGGGTAGTTTTTTTAACAATTATAACCAGTTTTATATTTAATTCTCTTTTCTTAGATAAATTTTATATCTACAGAAAAAAACAAAACATCGTTGAAATTAGAAATAGTTTAGTTAATGTTATTAATGATAAAGACAAATTAGAAAATTACATCTATTTTGCGGAAGATAGTTTCGGAGTTAAAATTGATTTAAATATTATTCCACAAAATAACCGTTCACATATGAGTGGTAATAAAAAAATTTATAACTCTTTGAAAACTAATGAATCTACTTTTAAAATTAGAGAGGTTGATGGAACTTCTGGTGTAATGTTTATTCGATACTATGAGCGTTTAGAAAACCGCTATCTTCTAAGTATTCGAAGCTCAATGGCTGTTATGGCTGAACATATTCATGATATCTTTATCTTCAACATATTCACATCTTTATTTTCACTTATTATGAGTAGTATATTGGTTTCTATTTTCTCTAAAAAAATTAATAGAAATATTACATATTTAAAAAATAGTGCTGAAAAAATAGCCAAATTAGAGTATCCTAAAAATATAGCTCTAAATAGTGGAGATGAACTAGAAGAGTTAAGTTCTAGTTTAAATGAGATGTCAAAAGAGTTATCTATATCTATTGAAAATTTAAAACTTTTTGTTTCAAATGCTTCTCACGAACTTAAAACACCTATTTCAGTTCTCTGTCTATATTCACAGGCACTTTCTAGAGGAAATGTTCCTGATAATAAAAAGAAAGAATATTACAAAACTATGCTTGATAAATCTTTAGAAATGAGAGCTTTAACAGAAAGCTTATTAACTTTATCCAAAATAAACTCACCTGATTATAAATTAATTAAAGAAAAAATAAATTTAAAAACTTTAATCAAAAATGCTTTAGAACAATTTGACTATTTGGAATTCGAAAAAAATATTGATATCAATACAAATATCTCAGATTTATTTATATCTGGAGATTTAAACCTTTTGAAAATCGCAGTGAATAATTTAATTCAAAATATGTTGAAGTACTCTCCTGAAAATAGTGAAGTCCTTATAAACTTTACTAATAATTCTATCATTTTTGAAAATACTATCTTATCAAATAAAAACATTGATATAAATGATTTATTTGAACCTTTTCATAGAGGGGAAAATGCTTTAAATGAAAATATTGATGGAAGTGGTTTAGGTCTTTCTTTAGTTAAGAAAATCCTTCAATTACATGAAATTGATTTTAATCTGACTATTGAAAATAATATTTTTAATTTTAAAATAAATATAAGAAAAACCGATTAGAATTTCTAATCGGTTTTTAATTTTAGTTATAACATTCTTTCTGCTAATTTTACTTTAGTTAACGCTTGAGTTAATGCTTTTTGCACATTTGCAATATCCATATCCTCAGCAGACTTTTCTAATTTTTCCTTAGCAATTTGAGCTTCTTTTCTAGCAGCTTCTAAATCTATATCCTTAACGTCCATAGCTTCATCCGCTAAAATAGTTACTACGTTATTAGAGATTTCTACAAATCCTCCTGATACATAGTAAAACTTCTCTTGCCCATTGTTTCTAACTTTCATTTCTCCAGTTGCTACACCAGCAACAAAAGGTGAGTGATTAGGTAATATACCCATATCCCCTTCTGTAGTTCTTAGCATTACAAAGTTTACCTCTTCAGATAAAACTTTATTTAATGGAGTTACTAGCTCTAGCTTAAATGAGTTTGCCATAATTACTCAGCTCCCTTCATAAGGTCTCTTCCCTTAGCTATTGCCTCCTCAATTGTTCCAACATAAAGGAATGCTTGTTCTGGAAGAGCATCGTGCTTACCTTCGATTATCTCTTTGAAAGCTCTTATTGTCTCTTTTACTGGAACATATTTTCCTTCCATTCCTGTAAATTGCTCAGCAACTGCGAATGGTTGTGAGAAGAATCTCTCGATTTTTCTTGCTCTAGAAACTGTTTGCTTATCTTCATCAGATAACTCATCCATTCCTAGGATAGCAATAATATCTTGAAGTTCTTTATATCTTTGCAGTATTTCTTGAACTTGTCTAGCAACTGCATAGTGCTCATTTCCAACGATAGCTGGATCTAAAGCTTTTGAAGTTGAATCTAGAGGGTCAACTGCAGGATATATTCCTAGAGATGCAATTCTTCTTGAAAGAACTGTTGTAGCATCTAAATGTGCGAACGTTGTCGCTGGAGCAGGGTCAGTAAGGTCATCCGCTGGTACGTATACAGCTTGAACTGATGTTATTGATCCTGACTTAGTAGATGTAATTCTCTCTTGTAATTTACCCATTTCTGAAGCAAGTGTTGGTTGGTATCCAACCGCTGAAGGTATTCTTCCTAATAGGGCAGAAACCTCTGCTCCGGCTTGAGTAAATCTGAATATGTTATCTATGAATAGAAGAACGTCTTGTCCTTCTTTATCTCTGAAGTTTTCCGCTACTGTTAGTCCAGTAAGAGCAACTCTTAATCTTGCTCCAGGCGGCTCATTCATCTGTCCATATACTAGAGATGTTTTGTCAATAACTCCTGACTCTCTCATCTCATCATATAAGTCTCTTCCTTCTCTTGTTCTTTCTCCAACACCCGCGAATACAGATAATCCTCCATGTCCTTTAGCGATGTTGTTGATAAGCTCCATTATTAGAACTGTCTTTCCTACTCCAGCTCCTCCAAACAGACCTATTTTTCCACCTTTGATGTATGGTGCAAGAAGGTCAATTACCTTAATACCAGTTTCGAATATTTCTACTTCTGTTCCTTGCTCATCAAAGTTTGGAGCTTCTCTATGTATAGGTAAATGCTCCTCTGTTGTTACTGGACCAGCTTCATCAACTGGCTCTCCTAAAACGTTTAGGATTCTTCCTAAAACAGCCTTTCCTACTGGAACTGTTATAGCTGCTCCTGTATCTATTACTTCCATTCCTCTTTGTAGACCCTCAGTAGCGTCCATTGCTACTGTTCTTACAACGTTGTTTCCAAGATGTTGTTGTACTTCAAGAACTAACTCTTTTCCATCTTCACCTTTAACTTTTAAAGCGTTGTAAATCTCAGGCAATCTATCATTGAACATAACGTCTACAACAGGACCTATTATTTGGGTAAGGGTACCTTTGTTTTCCACTATTGCCTCCTCATTATTCTTAATTTAACGCTGCTGCTCCTCCAACAATCTCAGATATCTCTTGAGTTATCGAAGCTTGTCTTCTTCTATTGTATTCTAAAGTTAATCCCTTTATCATATCTTCAGCGTTATCCGTTGCACTTTTCATTGCATTTTTTCTTGCAGAATGCTCACTAGCAGTATTGTCTAATAAAGCTTTATATAATTCTATATTTAAATACTTAGGTAGTAGAGATGATAAAATCTCTTCTGGAGATGGCTCAAATATATAAGCCTTATTCTCGCTTCCTTCAGCTCTTTCTATAGGAATTATTTTTCTTACTGTTAAATCACTTACTAAAGCTGATACGAATTTATTGTATATTACATAAACTTCATCAAAAATGTTGTTATAGTAATACTCTACAATATTTTCACTAATCTCTTTCGCTTTGTCATACATAGTTTCAGGGATTAATTGGATATATTCAGCTTTAACATCGTAATTTCTTTTTGCACAGTATTCTTTAGCTTTTTTTCCAACTGCAATTACAGAGACCTCTTTTCCACTATTTTCAGAAATTAACTTTTCTAAAGCTTTTAATGTATTACTGTTGAAGCTTCCTGCTAGTCCTCTATCTGATGACATAACAATAACTCCAACTTTCTTTACATCTTCTCTACCATCAAAAAGTGGGTGTCTTTCACTTTTAACACCAGCTGCTATATTTTGTAAAATATTAGCGATACTTTCTGAATATGGTTTCGATTGAGCTACTATTGTTGAAAATTTCTTAAACTTTGTAGTTGAAACAATTTCCATGGCCTTTGTAATTTGGTGAGTAGACTGAACACTTTTTATTCTATTTTTTATCTCTCTAGTTCCAGCCATGCTCCCACCTCTCTTTAATTAAAGTTCTTTTTGAATGCTACAACAGCATCAGCAATTTTAGCTTCAAGCTCTTTACTTAAGCTCTTCTTTTCTAAAATTTCATCTAATATAGTAGTTGTATTTCTAATTTCTGTAATTAATTCTCTTTCAAATCTTCTTACATCAGCAATAGCAATCTCATCTAAGAATCCATTGATTACTGTATAGAATGATACAACTTGCTCTTCAACTGGATAAGGACTGTATTGTGGTTGTTTTAAAACTTCCATAATTCTATGTCCTCTTTCTAATTGAGCTTTTGTAGCTTTATCTAAATCTGATCCAAATTGTGCGAATGTTAATAACTCAGTGTATTGAGCTAATTCTAACTTAACTTTTGCAGCAACTTGTTTCATAGCTTTTATTTGAGCTGATCCTCCAACTCTTGATACAGATATACCTGCGTTTATAGCTGGTCTGAATCCTGAGTTGAATAATTGAGCATCTAGGAATATTTGTCCATCAGTTATCGAGATAACGTTTGTTGGAATATATGCCGATACGTCTCCTGCTTGAGTTTCGATGATTGGTAGTGCAGTGATTGATCCTCCACCTAATTCATCTGATAACTTAGCTGCTCTCTCAAGTAATCTTGAGTGAAGATAGAAAACGTCTCCTGGGTAAGCTTCTCTTCCAGGTGGTCTTTTTAATAATAGAGACATTTCTCTGTATGCTACCGCATGCTTAGAAAGATCATCATAAACTATTAATACAGCTTCACCTTTATCCATGAAGTACTCTCCCATAGCTACTCCTGAGTATGGTGCTAAGTATTGTAATGGAGCTGATTCAGAAGCAGTTGCAGCAACAACTATAGTATATTCCATAGCTCCTGCGTCTTCTAATCTCTTAACGATCTGTGCAACAGTTGATCTTTTTTGACCAATTGCAACGTAGATACATTTTACTCCTGTATTCTTTTGATTTAATATCGCATCAATAGCTACTGCTGTTTTACCAGTTTGTCTATCTCCGATAATAAGCTCTCTTTGTCCTCTACCGATAGGTACCATTCCGTCGATTGACTTGATTCCTGTTTGTAATGGCTCAGATACTGGCTTTCTTGAGATGATACCTGAAGCTTTTCTTTCAATCTCCATGTATTTCTCAACTTTTAATTCACCTTTTCCATCAATTGGCTCTCCAAGAGCATTAACTACTCTTCCTAATAAAGATTCTCCAGCTGGTACAGAGGCAATTCTACCTGTAGCTTTAACCTCGTCTCCCTCTTTAATCTTTGTATAGTCCCCTAGTATAACCGCTCCAACGTTATCCTCTTCTAGGTTTAGAACCATTCCTGTTATTCCGTTAGGAAACTCTAAAAGCTCACCTGCTTTTGCACTGCTTAATCCGTAGATTCTCGCGATACCGTCTCCTACTTCTAATACAGAACCTGAAGTTTTGACATCAAGACTCTTTTTGTAATTCTCGATCTCAGTTTTTATTATATTGCTTACTTCTTCTGGTCTGATTTTCAACTGATTACACCTCCTAATTTTACAAGTAGTTTTATTTTTGTGTTAGAGTTTCTAGCTGTCTACGGATACTTCCGTCGATTACTTCGTCACCTATTCTGATAATTCCTCCACCAATCAGAGACTTATCTACATTAACTACTAGCTTTATCTTTTTACCTGTTTTCTTTTCAAGATTTTTAGAAAGTTTCTCTTTTTGCTCTTCAGTTAATGAAGCAGCAAATGTAGCTTCTACATCTAGAATTTGATTCTTTGCATAATCTAACTTAACATACTCTGCTACAATCTCTCTAATTTGTGATATTCTTCCTTTTTCTAAAATATAGAAAAGAATTTCTAATCCGTCATTAGAATCTGAGAAAATTTTCTTTAAAGTTTCTTTCTTTTCATTCTCTTTAATTAGAGGATGAGTTATGAAATTTCTAAAATCAACATCAGTTTTATATAACTCCATTACAGAATTTAAAACTTCATATACTGATTTAACCTCATTTTTTTGCACAGCAACATCATATATTGCTTCAGCATATCTTTTACCAATTTGGTTTCCTATCATTTTACTCCCCCTACCTCATCTATAAATTTGTCAGCTAGGGCAGCTTCTAAATTAGAGTTTAAATTCTCTTTGATTATCTTCTCAGCTAATGTTACAGCTAGTTGGCTCATTTCAACCTCTAGCTCTTTCTTAGCTGCATGTTTCATCTTTTGAATTTCAAGCTCTGCTGATTTAAGCATTTTATCTCTTTGAGCTGTTGCTTCTGATAAAATTCCATCTTTTCTCTCATCAGCTTTTTTCTCTGCTAATTGAAGTATTTTTGTAGCTTCATCTTTAGCATCTTTTAAGATCTTTTGAGCCTCTTTATTTTTCAATACAGCTTCCTCATTGTTCTTTTGAGCTTCTGAGAACTCAGCTGCAATCTTCTCTTTTCTTGTATCCATTAATTTCATTAATGGAGCTTTAAAGTATTTATTAAATATAAACACTAAAATGAAGAAGTTAATTATTTGCCAAAACATGTTAATATCTATCGATACTGCAGGCATATTTGTTGGTGCCAAGTCTTCTACCTCCTTCCTAAAAGTATTTGATGTATTTTTTTAAAATTACCCTAACATTCCTACGAATGGGTTAGCGTATAATAAGATAAGTGCGATTACTAGTGAGTAGATACCTGTTGACTCAGATACTGCTTGTCCTAATACCATTGTAGAGATGATATCTCCTTTTGCTTCTGGTTGTCTAGCTACTGCCTCAACTGCTTTACCAGCTGCGTATCCTTGTCCAACTCCTGGTCCTATACCTGCGATCATTCCACATCCTGCTCCTACTGCAGATGCTGCTAATACTATAGTTTTTGCTAACATTAAATCCATAATCTTTACCTCCTAGTTATTTTAAAATTTAATCTTGTTAGTTTTTATTTATCATCGGGACACTCTGCATCCCCTAATGAACCTTGAATATATACCATACTTAGCATTAAGAATACAAAACTTTGTACTACTCCACTAAATATATCAAAATATAGATGTAACGGTGCTGGTATTACCATTGGTGCTGCCTTATAAATAAGCCCCATTATAACCATTCCCGCAAACATATTTCCAAACAAACGTATAGAAATATTTGTTGGTTTTGCTAACTCTCCAACTAAGTTAATAGGTAACATAAATGGCATTGGCTCAAGTAGTCCCTTGAAATAACCTAATATTCCATTTAGCTTTATGCTTGTTCCTAAGAATGTAGCTGTAGTTAATAATGCTAATCCAACTGTTGTGTTAAGATCCGCTGTAGGAGCTCTAAATGCTGGTGCTAAAGTAAATACACCATCTTTAAAACCTCCCCAAGGAATTGGTGCGAACATAAGTAAATTACATCCTAAAATAAATAAGAACAGTGTTCCTAAGAATGAGAAATACTTTGATGTCCAACCTCCTAACATTTGATGAATAATACCGTATACGAAATCATAAACTGACTCGGCTGCAACTTGTGCTCTACCTGGAATCATCTCTAATTTTTTCGTTCCCATTTTAAATAGAAGTGTTAACACTAATATTACAAACCATGTACTTATTACAGTTATTGTAACTGGTAGTCCAAACTTTCCATCAGCATATTCCATTGCAAACGGAATTTGATGTAAGAAGTGTGGTAATGGTATGTGAAACATTATTGCAGGTCCTTCTACCAATGGTGGGGTAATAAACTCTATTGGTCCTATTCTCATTAGTTTCGCCTCCTTTCAATATTTTATTTTAAATACTTAGATTTAAACTTTTTTATATTGTTAAATAAAGTTATTGCTAAAATATTCAATTTGATATTTAGTAACCCAATAACTCCACTAACTAACATTGGAAATCCGTAAAACTTTGTAGCCAGTGCTAAAAATATCCCGTATAAAAAATATCTTTTTAAATATCCTACCACTCCAACTTTAAATGGAGAGTTCGAAGCCAAACTTGCTTTCGCATCAAGACATATCATATAAAACCCGATTACTGATAGAACTGCTCCTGCAAACATGCCAATGTAGACATATTCATTTCTTGATAATACTCCATATATTAGAATTACTACTGACGCTATAATTCCACGTTTTATTATTCTTTTTAACTCGTCCATATATCACTCAATCCTATTTTTTCATTATTAGCTTATAAGCGTTATAAAATGCACTAAATACTCCTATTATAATGAAGAAAATAAATAATAGCGTGCTTTTAAAAAAATATTTTTCTATTAGTTTGTAGATCAATATAAAAGCTCCTATATTCCCTACTATTAAAAATCCTAAAAACCCCAATAGTGAAAAATAATGCATAAAATCTTTATTAAAAAAAATCATGTTTTTTCACTCCTTAGATAGTTAAAATTATTTTTTTACCACGTAAAAAAATCTCTCCCCAGCTATTCTATCATTTTTACCAATACTTAACAAGTTTAAATTATTTTTTTCAATTTTTTTTCTAATTTCGAACTCTTCAAATATTCTTTTTTCATATAATTCTTTTAGTTTTTCATAATGTCCCGCTCTATTTTTTACAAAATAAACCGCTTCAACAATATCAAGTTCTTCATCTCTAAAGTGTTCCCAAATTATTGTCATATCTTTTCTATCATCATAATAAACTCCTCCTGGAAACATCTTATCCATAAACTCTCTATTTATAACATCGAATATATAGATTCCTCCAGGATTTAGTGCATTGTAAATCGATTTCATTAAATCATCTAAATCGTCTAAAGAAGTCAAATGATTAACTGTATCAAAAAGAGACACTATTATATCGTATTTTTCACCTGTATCAAACTCTCTCATATCTGCTACGAATAATGGAACACCCTTATTTTTTAATTTTTTATTTGCAATAGTTAGCATATCTACAGATAAATCTAGCCCTGAACATTCAAAATCATTTTTTAATCTAATCAATGTTTCTCCAGTTCCACATCCCAAATCAAGTAGTTTTTTTCCTTCAACTCCAGATTCCTTTATTTTTTCTTTTACTAATTCTGCCCATTGATCATAATCACAATGTTGCATAAATTTATCATAAACTTTTGAAAAATTCTTATAATACATTTTCTCTCCTAAATTAATTCTTTTTCAACTACAGTTGCTATCTCTTTTGCTACCCTTTCAACTGTTGACATCTCTTTTCCTTCTACCATTACCCTTACTATAGGCTCTGTTCCTGATGTTCTTACTAAAACTCTTCCAAGTCCAGCCATCTCCAACTCTTTTTCCTCTATATATTTTACTATTGTTTCATTTTTATTCCATAAATTTTTCTTAGAATTATCAACTCTTACATTAATTAATAATTGTGGCCAATCTACAATCTCTTTCACCAGCTCATCCAATGATTTTCCAGAATCTCTTATAGCCTCAACCAACTTTACAGATGTTAAAACTCCGTCTCCCGTAGTCCCAAAATCAGATAAAATTATATGTCCTGATTGTTC
This sequence comes from Cetobacterium sp. ZOR0034, assembly GCF_000799075.1. Classification (NCBI taxonomy): domain Bacteria; kingdom Fusobacteriati; phylum Fusobacteriota; class Fusobacteriia; order Fusobacteriales; family Fusobacteriaceae; genus Cetobacterium; species Cetobacterium sp. ZOR0034. Next base: position 5,547 of record NZ_JTLI01000006.1, on the reverse strand, counting down.
TCCACCTATGTTAACTTCTAATTCCTTCATTTTTTCAAGAACATATCTGTCACCAACATTTGCTCTTATTAAGTTTATTCCTTTATCTGATAGGTAACTCTCAAACCCCATGTTACTCATTACTGTTGTAACAACCTGGTTGTTTTTTAGCTCTCCTCTTGTTTTCATTCCTAAAGCCAATACAGCTATAATTTTATCCCCATCTATTATGTTTCCATTTTTATCAACTGCAATTAATCTATCTGCATCTCCATCGTAGGCTAACCCTAAGTCAGCTTCATATCCCATTACAACTTTTGAAAGTATTTCTGGATGAGTTGACCCACATTTAACATTTATATTTTTTCCATTCGGTGCATCATTTATAATAACTATCTCTGCTCCTAAAGCTAAAAATACCTCTTTAGCTACTCTATATGCTGATCCGTTAGCTGCGTCTAAGATAATCTTCATTCCTGAAAAATCTCCAGAAACTGTTGAAATCACATGATCTCTATATAAATAATATTCATCCTCAGCATATGTAAACCTTCCTACATCATCTCCGGCTATCGGATCTTTTGTTATCTCTTCTACATTATCCATTAGTGCTTCTATCTCTAATTCTACTTCATCTGGAAGTTTATATCCATCTTCCCAGAAAATTTTTATTCCGTTATCTCTTGCAGGATTATGCGATGCTGATATCATTATTCCAGCCTTTGCTGTACTCTTTTGTGTTAAATATGCTACTCCTGGTGTTGGTATTACTCCCACAAAATCAATATTGATTCCCATAGAATTTAAACCCGCTGTCAAAGCTGATCTTAACATATATCCTGATCTTCTTGTATCTGATCCCATAATTACTCTTATTCTTTTCTTATCTGGATATTGTTTTTTCAATGTATATCCTAATGCATACCCTAATTTTAAAGCTAGCTCTACTGTAAGCTCTTTATTAGCTTCTCCTCTTATTCCATCCGTTCCAAAATATTTTCTCATCCTTTTCTTCTCTCCCTTCTAATTTGTAATCTCTCACATATATATCCTGTTATTAGCCCCGAAATACATCCCATAAATAAAAAACCCCATATAAATATAAAAATAGATTTACTCATGATGCTTATATTTCTAAAAAGTAAAAAGTAAACAACTATCAGCTGTGTTAAATTATGAATAAAAGCTCCACTTATACATATTGCAATCAGAGATAGATTTTCTCTATACCTAAATAATAAAATGGTCAAGAGGGTACTAGCCCCTCCTGACGTTAAACTTATTATAAAGCTAGGTGAAAACAATGTCCCTAACATCATTCCTTGAATAAATATTCTTAAAAGCAATATCTCTATTGCCATTTTTCTATCAAACTTCTCTAATGCTATTATTGTAGCTATATTAGCTAAGCCTAACTTCATCCATGGAAAAGGCTTTGGAATCAATGTCTCTATCAGTGATAAATAAAGGGCTAATAACACAAAAGCGGTTAAATATCTCCTTCTTTTATCTCTCATAATTATACCTTTAAGTCTGTATCCATTCCTAATAACTCTTTATTTTTTTCTAATATAGGATTAACTTCAGCTTCTAAGAAGTCTATTACTTGCTCAGATGCAAAACCTATAAAGTTTTTAGGATCTAATATTTCCATCAATTTATCTCTATCAATATCAAATGATGAGTCGTTTACAATTCTTTCAATCAGATCATTTTCAAGTCCTTCAACTTTAACTTGTTTTCCAGCTTCCATAGAATGAACTCTTATTAATTCATGAAGCTCTTGTCTATCTCCACCTTTTTTAACTCCTTCCATGATTATATACTCTGTAGCCATGAATGGTAACTCTGCCATAATATGTTTTTCTATCATCTTTGGATAAACTACTAATCCTTCTAATATATTTTTCCAAATGATAAGCATAGCATCAACTGCTAAGAATGCTTGTGGTAAAGCTAATCTTTTATTAGCTGAATCGTCTAAAGTTCTTTCGAACCATTGAGTTGAAGCCGTCATTGCAGTACTTTGTTGTAATGCTATTACAAATTTAGCTAGCGATGATATTCTTTCACTTCTCATAGGATTTCTTTTGTATGCCATTGCTGATGATCCAATTTGATTCTTTTCAAACGGCTCTTCAATCTCTTTTAGATGTTGTAATAATCTTAAGTCATTTGTAAATTTATGTGCTGATTGAGCTATATTACTTAAAAGATTTGATATTTCAGAATCAATTTTTCTATCATAAGTCTGTCCAGTCACTAAGAATCTTTTATTGAATCCCATTTTTTCAGCAACTTTTTCATCTAATTCTTTAACTTTTTTAAAGTCTCCATTAAATAATTCTTCAAAAGATGCTTGAGTTCCTGTCGTTCCTTTAACCCCTCTAAATCTTAATGTATCTTGTCTAAATTCTAACTCTTCTAAATCTAAGATTAAGCTTTGTAACCAAAGAGTTGCTCTTTTTCCTACAGTTGTCAATTGAGCTGCTTGGAAATGAGTAAATCCTAATGTTGGTAAATCTTTATACTCATTCGAGAATTTAGCTAAACCTTCCATTACATTTATCAGTTTTTTCTTTACTATATTTAATCCTTCTTTTATTTGGATTAAATCTGTATTATCTCCTACATACGCACTTGTTGCCCCTAAGTGTATTATTGGCATAGCTTTTGGTGCAGCTGTTCCAAACGTGTGAACATGAGCCATTACATCGTGTCTAAACTTTTTTTCCATTTCGTTTGCTAACTCGTAATCAATATTCTCTATATTAGCTTTCATTTCTGCTAATTGCTCGTCAGATATATCAAGACCTAACTCTTTTTCAGTTTCAGCTAAAACATACCATAATTTTCTCCATGTAGAGAATTTAAATTTTGGTGAGAATACTTCTAGCATCTCCTTTGAGCTATATCTCTCTGCTAAAGGGTTCGAATAAATTTCTCTGTTCATTATTAATTTTCCTCCTAAATATATATTAATTTCTTTCTAGCGACATTAAAACTGCTGCTTCTCCGTTGGGATAATAGTTTTTTCTATTTCCAACTTTTACAAATCCTATATTTTCATAAAAGTGTCTTGCCACTTCATTACTTTCTCTAACTTCTAAAAATAAGTTTTTATTATATCTATCTAAGTAATAATTTATTAATTCTTTTGCAATTCCCATTTTCCTAAACTCTTTTTTGGTTGCAACTTTCATAACCTCATATAAATCATACGAATCATGCAATATCATGTATCCTTTTACATCTTTACCATAAACCAAGATTAGATACTCCTCTTTTTGACTCATATCTTTTAATGTATCAACAGAATAAAAACTTTCTGTAAAAACCTCTTTTTCAATTCTAAATATTTCATTCAGAATACCTTCATTTTCTTTTTTAATTTCTAATATCATAATTATTTTAAAATTCCTATTCTATTTAAAGGCCAAAATCTTACTAAGGCTTTTCCTTTTATTCTACTATCTTTTACAAATCCCCACATTCTAGAATCATAACTTCCATTTGTATTGTCACCTAAAGCTAAATAATAATCCTCATCTAAAATTCTTGTAACTGTATTTCCCTTCAAAAGTTCATTTAAAATATCTTCTTCATGAATAAAATCTAAAATCATTCCTGTTGGAACTCCATTTACTAAAAATTCAACGTCTGGTAATAGTTGTGATACATATGCTCCATTTTCTTTTAATAAACTTTGAACTTTAGCCACATCTATATTATCTCTTTCAAAAGCAGAATTATAGTCTTGACCTGGGACTATTGTTATCGTATCTCCTTTTTTAGGTATAATCCATTCTTTATTAGCTAGTTCTCCTAATGGAGAATATTGTCTTTCTGATATTTTTTGACCATTTACAAATAATTTTTCATATTTTATTTGAATTTTTTCTCCAGGAAGACCCATTAGTCTTTTTGTATAAAGTACTTTATCTTCAATAGGTTCTTTAAATACTATAATATCCTCTCTCTCTGGCGCTTTAAAATTATATATCACCATGTTTCCGAAAAGTCTATCTTTAGGAACTATTGTAGGTATCATTGATCCTGTTGGTACTAAAAAGTTTCCTATATAAAATTTTTGTATGATTAACACTAATATAAGTGCACTTCCTAAACTTTCAATTAATTTTATTATTTTTCTTAGAATTTTTTCTGATGTTTTTCCTGATAGGTTTAACTTTTCTACTAGTTTATCTTCAAATTTTGTTCTTTTTTTATCTATTATAGCTACTATTTTTTTCTCTTTAACAAATATATAGATAAAAAACGCTGATAAAATTACATAAAAAATCGTGTTTAAAATTATATTTTCTCTACTCATAAACCCACTCCTCTAGTCAATTTATATATATTTTAACACAAAAAAAAGAAAAAAGCTAAGGAATTGTTCTTCCTTAGCTTTAGAAATCTTACTTTCTGATCTCTTTGATTCTTGCTTTCTTTCCAGAAAGTCCTCTTAAGTAGTAAAGCTTTGATCTTCTTACTTTTCCGATCTTTAAAACATCGATTTTGTCGATCATTGGTGAGTTTACAGGAATGATTCTCTCTACTCCTACTCCTCCAGTTACTTTTCTAACAGTGAAAGTCTTTGCTACTCCTCCACCGTTTACTCTGATTACTACACCTTCGAATAACTGAACTCTTTCTTTGTTACCCTCTTTTACTTTGTAGTAAACTGCAATAGTATCTCCAGCTTTGAATTCTGGGATGTCGTTTCTTAAGTAGCTTTGCTCTACTAATTGAATTAATTTTTCTTTCATTTTAGCCTCCTGAATATTCATTTAATACTAAATATTATATTCCATTAAAGCGGAATATTCGTTTTAATAACTATAGTAGTGTATCACAAAATATTAACTTTGTCAATTTAGAAGATTAAAATCTAAAGTTAAAGTTTAAAATTGGTAACACCTCAAATAATTCACTATTATCAGCCATATTTACAAGACCGATTTGAAGTCCTTCTAAGTTTTCAGCCATATTTACAAGACCTAACTGTAACCCTCTTATTTGTCCTGCTTTATTAAAGAATCCAAATTGAAGTCCTGTTCCTGTTTCAGTAAAGTTAGCTCCACCTATTTGAACTCCTTTAGTATTTTGTTCAACCATATTTATTAGTCCAAACTGAACTCCAGTCATATTTCCACCAACACTATTAAATGTTATTGGTAAGAAGAACCATCCTAGTTTTGCTCCTTCAAAGTTTTTTTCTGTTCTATCATAAATCGATCCTAATGATAAACCTTTGAAATTTTGCTTTTTATTTGCAATTATATTTATATCCACACCTTCAACATTTTGGTTTTCAGTGTATATTAAACCTAATCTTACTCCTTTTACATCTGTTTGAGGTCCTCTCAGCTGTGTTGGTGATAAAAGTCCTAGCTCAAAGCTTTCAGCTCCAAAAGAAGCTAATGATAATCCTAATAATCCTGCTACTAATTTCTTTTTCATTAAAATTCCCCTTTTTCTTTTACTAGTTTTTACAAAAAATAAAAAAATGGCGCTTCTTGCTGGGCTCGAACCAGCGACAACACGATTAACAGTCGTGCGCTC
>NZ_JTLI01000005.1 GCF_000799075.1 Cetobacterium sp. ZOR0034 | reverse complement strand
TTAATAGCCAAGAAGGTAAAATATATATATTCAATTTTTACAATTTACACTAAATTTGGGAAACCCTCTTTTTTTACATTCCCATATATTTTTTTAAAATTGAAGGAGTGATTCCTCTTATTTTTGAAATATCTTCAAGTTGATCATCTAATATAGTACGGGGGGATAGATATTCACTTTTGGGATTTCCTATATATATTCCACAAACAGTTGAAGTTGGTTTCATAGCGAAATTTTCGCTTAATTCAACTCCAATACTTTCCGCATTCAAAAGATTGAATATATCCTTTTTCAATGAATGATCAGGCAAAGATGGATACCCTATTACAGGTCTTATATTTATATTCCAATTATTTTCAGAGATATAATTTTGTAGATATTCTGAAGATGCTTCTATTAATACATTAGCTAAAAGTTGTTGAAATATATCTTTCTCATCCTCTGGTTTAATACTAGCAATAAAAAATCCTAAATAATCATTTTCTTCAAAATAATCTGCAAGTGATTCATTTACTAAACCCTGATTTCTGACTAAAGGAATTTTTAATTCTGCAATATCTAAAAAATCATTATCTTTTCTTACTTTACAAATTTTATATATAGCTTTAATCATAATATTTTTATTTGACCAATCTTTTAAAATTCTATTTGCTTCATCCAAAACTATTTTTTCTTCAGAACTTCCTTTAACTTTTAATGTTGATAGAAAAATATTCCAATCAATATTTTTTAAAATATTTTCAATTCGAATTTTAATAACTATTTTATCCAACGATTTTGGAGTTACCGGAGTATATCCTTTATGAATAGCATTTAACCTAGCTAGAGAGATATTTTTAGTTACTGTATTTTTCTTATTATTATAGTAAAGTTCTCTTAACGTTTGATATTCATTTTTTATTCGTTCTTTTAACAATTCAGATTTTTCTCCCAATAAAGAATCTAATAAAACTACTGTCGAAGACGCATCAGTCACATAAAATACACAATTTTCATATAGTGGTTCTAACTTTATAGCTGTATGCAGTTTAGATGTTGCTGCTCCTGCTATAATTAAAGGTAAAGTTTGTTTATTTTTATTAAATAAATCTAAAACCTCCTCCATTTCACTTAACGATGGAGTTATTAATCCACTCAATGTTACAGCATCCACATTATTTTCAATAGCAAAATTATAAATTTTTTCTTTTTCAACCATAACTCCTAAATCTAAAACTTCGTAACCATTACATTCTAAAACAGTTTTAGTGATATTCTTTCCAATATCATGAACATCACCTTTAACTGTACACATAAGAATCTTTCCTTTATTTTTTTTATAGACCTCTTTTTGTGTGATGTATGGAGTTAGATATTTTACAGCATTTTCCATAACAACTGCCGATTTTATTATTTGTGGCAGATAAATCTCTCCTTTTTCAAATTTATCTCCAACTTCCTCTAACGCAACCATCAAAATATTTTGAATAATATCTAGAGCTTTATAGCTTTTTAAAGCTTCATCTATATCAGATTCTAATCCTCTTACTTTGCCATTTAATATTTTAGATTTCAATCTATCTTCAAAACTCTTTTCTATCTGTTCGAAATCGTTTTTTAAATCATTTTTTGCCTTAAATTTCTTAGTTTTAAAAAACTCTAATATCTGTTCTAATGCATCCTCCCCTTCTATTAATCTATCTACTAAAACAATTAACTCTTCAGGGAATTCTACCTCATTTTCATTTGGATTTATAATTGCCATATTCAATCCATTTATAAGAGCTTTTTTTAAAAATCTATCATGAATAAGTTTTCTCAAATTGTTATTTCCTCGAAATGCAAAAGACAGATTGCTTATCCCACCACTGATTTTAGCTCCTTTTAAATTTTCAGATATCCATTTCGTAGCTCGAAGAAAGTCTACAGCATGACCTTTATCTTCTTGTCTTCCAGTGCCAATAGTTAAAATATTTGGATCAAAAACAATATCCTCTTTCTTCCATCCATGTTTTATCAATAAATCGTATGCTCTTTTACAAATCTCTATTTTTCTACTATACTCTACTCCTTGCCCCTCTTCATCAAAAGCCATAACAACAACTGCTGCTCCATAATTTTTTATGACTTTAGCTTTTCTTAAAAACTCCTCCTCTCCTTCTTTAAGGCTAATTGAATTTACAATAGCCTTTCCCGAAATATTTTTCAAAGCAATCTCTATTACATCAAAGTTTGAAGAGTCAATCATTATTGGTATTTGTGAAACAGCTATGTCATTACTCAAAGTTTTCAAAAATATTTCCATCTCAGCTTTTGAATCTAAAAGAGCGTCATCTAGATTTATATCAATTATAGTGGCTCCGTTTCCAACTTGCTCTCTCGATATTTCTACAGCCTCTTCATATCTCTTCTCTTCAATTAATCTCTTAAATTTTCTAGAACCAGCTACATTATTTCTCTCTCCAACAACATAAAAATTTAAATTATTTTTTAATGGGCTATTTCCAGATAAAAAAAAACCATCATTTTTTTTAATTCCAACTTCTCTAGGAACTTTTCCAATCGAGTACTGACTTATCAACTCTATGTGTTTCGGTGTTGTTCCACAGCATCCACCTATAATATTTATTTTTTTATTATCTATCAATTTTTTTAAATATTCTAATGTCATTTCTGGTTTTTCTGCATACTCACCCGTTTCATCAGGAAATCCAGCATTAGGATATACAGATAACATCTTATCTGTATAGTCACTCAATGACTCGATTAAAGGTATTAAATCTTTTGCACCAAAAGAACAATTTAGTCCAAAAGATATAATACTGTCCCTATCTAGAGATGTTATCAAAGATTTTATATCTTGACCTGATAAAATTTTTCCACTTCTATCAACAGTTGCTGATATCATTATTGGTATTTTTTTCCCAACTTTCTCAGCAATCTCTTCACACGCCATAACTGCTGCTTTTGCATTTAAACCATCATAAATAGTTTCAATTAGAAATAAGTCAACTCCACCATCATAAAGTCCTTGTGCTTGAACACAGTAACTCTCAAACAATTCATTAAAACTAATCTCTCTATCTAAGATACTATTTTTAGTTGGAATAGATGCACTTTTGTTTGTTGGTCCCATAGAACCAGCAACTAAAACTTTCCTTTTGGCATTTATTACTGCTTCTTTCGCCAATTTAGCTCCTTCAAATGACAATCTATATGATTCCTTTTCTATTCCGTAATCTTTCAAAGAAACACTATTTGAATTGAATGTATTCGTTTCAATTATATCGGCACCAGCTTCGATATATTTTCTATGAACATCTAAAATTATATCTTTTCTAGTTAGATTTAATATATCATGACACCCTTTATAACCTTTCCCTTTAAACGTATAGTCCTCTTCTGATAATTTATAGCTTTGGATGGCTGTTCCAGTAGCTCCATCTAGTATATATATTTTCTTTTCAGCTAACATATTTCCCCCTTTTAATTCCAAGCATTTGAATTTTTAATTTTATATAAATCAGATATAATTGCATTTGCAGTAGGTAATGCTCCTGCTCCCTTTCCATAGAAGAATGTCTCTCCTAAATGTTCTCCATAACTCTCGATACCATTATATGCGTCTTTTACTCCATATAATTGATCCTCTTTATCCAGAAGAGATGGTTGTACATATATTTCAATCTCATTTTCAATTTTTATAGCCTCTCCTATAAGTTTAAATCTTTTTCCTAAACTTTTAGCAACTTCAACCTGCTCTTTTGTTATTTTATCAATTCCTTCTATTTTTATTTTTTCGAAATCTACAAGCTCATCCCATACTAAATATGATAATAAACTAATTTTATGAGCTGTGTCAATTCCTTTTACATCAAATGTTGGATCTAGCTCTGCATATCCATTACTCTGTGCTAAACTAAGAGCAGCTTCATAGCTACATCCCTCTTCCATCTTACTTAAGATATAGTTTGAAGTTCCATTTAAAACTCCTCTAATTCTTTTTATTCCTCCAGAAAATGTACCTTCATAGATTGAAGATACAGCTGGTGTTCCACCTGCCACCGCAGCTTCAAAGAATATTTTCACACCATTCTCTTTTGCTAATCCAAAAATCTCCTTTCCCTTTGTTGCTAAAAGATATTTATTTGCAGTTATTAGATTCTTACCATTTTTTAGGGTTTCTTTAGCTATAGAAAAGGCTACTGTGTTTCCTCCTATCAATTCAATTATTGTTTCTACACTCTCATCTTTTAAAATATCCTCATAATCTTTAGTGAATCTATAGCTACTATCTTTATTTACGCTCTCTTTCAAATCACAGATCCAAGAAACCTCAATCTTTTCTCCAACTCTTTTTTCTATATTTTTTTTCTCTTTCTTTAAAAGCTCCAATACTCCTCCGCCAACAGTTCCAATTCCTATAATTCCTATCTTCATTTTACCCTCCTATAAACTCTATCCAATTTTTATAAAATTCATCTCTATGATTTTCCCAATTAAAAAGTATTTCATTCTCTGGATTATTCTCTACAAAATAATTCTTAGGAATCTCTCCTCTATCTCTTTCAAATTCAAATTTTAATCGTTCAGGTTGATATTCACTATGCCCTGATATAAATATACTCTTATAATCAGCTGTTGAACACATGTATACTCCAGCTTCATCGGATTCCCCAATTATAATCAATCCCGCTTCTTCAATGCTCTCCTTTTTATTGTATGTATTTCTCGAATGAGGAGCATAAAATCTATTTTTTATAAATGGATTTTTTTCTTTTATCTCATGTTCATACACACCAAATAACTTTTTATCCAACTCATATTTTTCTATTCCGAACTTTGAGTATAAAGCTCCTTGAGCACCCCAGCATATATAAATAGTTGGATGCTTATTTTTTTTAAAAAAGCTATCAATTTCTTGCCAAAAATCTACGTCTTCATATTTATATCTCTCTATTGGAGCTCCTGTTACAATGAAAGCATCATAGACATCCTCTCCTATCTTATTCATTGGAATATATTTTTCTCTTAAATAATCTAAAGATATATTTTTGTAACTATGAGTTGTGGGATATATATATTTTAACTCAATATCTCTATCTATTTTTTCAAAGATTGTTGAAAATTGATATTCAACCTCTTGTTTTATTGGCATCAAATTTATAATCCCTATCTTTATTTTAACTCACCTCCTCTAGATATTCTTTCACTTTTTCTATTCTTCTCATAATCTCTTTAGTGACATCGACTTTGTTCATTGTATATATATGAATTCCGGAAACTCCTGAGGATAGAAGATCAATTATCTGCTCAACAGCATAAGCTATTCCGGCTTCTTTTAATGCTTCTGGATTATTTTCATATCTGTTTAATATTTTTTGAAATTTTAAGGGTATCGTCGAACCACATAACTCGGTTATCCTTTTTATCTGATTTGCATTTGTAACTGGAATAATACCTGCAACTAGCGGAATATCAATTCCTAATTTTTCACATTTTTCTTTAAAACTATAAAAATAATCATTATCAAAGAAAATTTGTGATATTAAAAAATCCGTTCCCTCTTTAACTTTCTCTCTCAAATAAAACAGATCTAAAAGATCATTTGTTTCTTGATGACCTTCAGGATAAAACGCTGCTCCAACACACAGATCACTCTCTGCTTTTATTTTTTGAATTAATTTACTTGCGTATCTAAAGTCTCCCTCAACTGATTCATTCTCTTTCGGAAAGTCTCCTCTCAAAGCTAAGACATTCTCGATATTCTCTTTTTTTAACTCTTCTAAAATATTTTCTATCTCTATTTTTTTAGCACCTACACAAGTTAAATGAGCCAAGACTTCCGTATTATGAGTATTTTTTATTCTCGATGCAATCTCTACAGTTCGTCCTCTAGTAGTTCCACCTGCACCATATGTAACACTTATAAAATCTGGTTTTAATTCTATTAGTTTATCTATTGTTTCAAAGATATTTTCAATAGGATACCTCTCATTAGGTGGAAATATTTCAAATGATATAACAGGTTTTTTCTTTTTATATATATTTTTAATTTTCATATCCTCTCCTATTTACTCAATTCTATTGCTTTTTTTAAGTCTAAAATAAGGTCATCTATATTTTCTAAACCAACTGATATTCTTATTGTTTCAGGTTTTACTCCTGATTTTTCTAATTCAATATCACTTAATTGTCCATGTGTTGTTGAAGCTGGATGTATTATTAAAGACTTTGCATCAGCTACATTAGCTAAGTGAGAAAACAGTTCTAAAGAATCTATGAATTTTTTGCCACGGTTTCTACCTCCTTTAAGTCCAAAAGTAAAGATTGATGTTGCTCCATTTTTAAGATATTTTTCTATTAATTTTTTATCGGTGTTTTCTTGAAACTCTGGATAACTTACCCACTCAACTTCATTATTTTCATATAAAAATCTAGCAATCTCTTTAGCATTTTTTACATGTCTTTCCATTCTTAGAGATAGTGTTTCTATTCCTTGGAGAATAAGAAACGCATTAAATGGTGATAGCGCTGCTCCTGTATCTCGTAAAGTTTTTACTCTGGCTTTTATTATAAATGCCGTTTCATCTAAATCAGAGTACTTCAGCCCATGATATCCATTGTCTGGAGTATTGAATGTTTGAAATTTTTCATCCTTCCAATTAAACTTTCCACCGTCAACGATTACTCCAGCTATTGAAGTTCCATGACCGCCTAAAAATTTCGTGGCTGAATGTACAACTATATCTGCTCCAAACTGAAAAGGTTTTATTAGGTATGGAGTCGCAAATGTATTGTCCACAACCAATGGAATATTATATTCATGAGCAATTAGAGATATTCCCTCAATATCTACAACATCTCCACTAGGATTTCCTAAGCTCTCTATAAAGATGACCTTTGTTTTAGAGGTGATTAATGCTCTTAACTCATCTAAATCTTTCGGATTAAAAAATCTTGATTCAACTCCATAATCTTTTATTGTATTTGCTAGAAAGTTGTATGTTCCTCCATATATATTACTTGCTGCATGATCACTATCTTTAAACACATATGATGATGTTTGATAAATTGGAACTGCTCTTGAACCTGTTTCTGAATCTGGATGTTGTCCTCCGTGAAGCTGAATTGTTTCAAATTTATAAGCCATAATCTATCCTCCCTTTTATAAAACAAAATTTTTAAAATAAAAAAAGCTTGAGAGACAATCTCCCAAGCTGTGTTTTAAAAGCTATATCTTCGGGAGATCTCATTTAAGCAAATCAAAATGAGTTCGTCCCAAAATTAAAAAATTAATTTTTGGTACCAACTCCCAAAGGCATCATATTCATCATTGTAGTTTTTATCGTCTTTTTAAACATATCAACCACTCCTATAAAATATTTTTTTATACTATATCATACCAAAAACTTTTTTTCAATTATTTTTTTATAAAAATTTTATTTTCAAAAATTTACCTAGAAAAAGTTATATCCTAAAGTAAAGCTTACTTGCTCTAAGTTATCATTTCCTCTTCTATCACCATCTATCTCTGTTACAGAGTATAAAACTTCTGCTTGTAAAGAGAATAAATCCATTCCAACTCCAGCTCCATAGAAATATTTTCCATCTGGTTTAGAATTTGATACACTATCTCTTGTATATAAAACCTTTCCAACTTTTCCAACTACATATGGTTTTATTCCAATAGGAAATAAATTCATTTTTACTAATCCATATGCTGGAACTGTTTCAATTTCTGTTCCACTAGTTTTTCCATTGTAAGCTATCCCTACTCCAACATCTGCTAAAAGTAAAGTTTGAGTTACTTCTAAGCTCATTGTTGGTGCGTAACTTTCAAAACTTTTATCTTCTTTATTATAAGAGCTTGCATCTGTTATAGCCCCTAATCTCAAATGTGCATCCATTGAAAATGCTGCTGTACTTGCTGCTAAAAATAAAGCAATTAATCCTTTTTTCATCCTGATCTCCTCTAAAGTATTTTGTAGTAAATATATTGTATAATATTTTTATGAGAAGCTCTAGTTTTATTTTTTTATTCTATTTAAAACTACCGAAATAACTTTCTGTAACATAGAAATTTTTATACTGCTTCCTTCGAAAATTGGTTTATAATGAGTAAAAGTATCAAAAGAATACTTTCCATGATATCTACCTATCCCACTTTCACCTACTCCTCCAAAAGGAACTTTTTTGTCTACAATTTGAAGTATAGTTGCATTTATACAAACTCCTCCAGCTTTTATATCTTTTGTAGATAAATCTCCTTTTTCACTTCTAAATATATACAGTGCTAACGGCGAGGGTTTTTGTCTTAAATCCCAATAAACCTTTTCAAGACTATCATATTCTATCAAAGGTAATATCGGTCCAAATATCTCCTCTTTTGAGATTAAGTCATCCTCTTTAGGATTTAATACAATTGTAAATGGAAATTTACCTTTCTCTTTTGTTGAGTTTTCTATTTTTCCGTTTTGATATATAACTTCCTGATTCTCTAAATAACTTTCTAATCTTTCAAAGTGTTTATCATTTATGATTTTACCACCTATATCTCCATTTTTTCTAATGTATTCTCTTGTTAATTCAATGAATCTTTCCGCAGTTCCTTTAGGAATATACACATGATCTGGAGCAACACAGGTTTGGCCTCTATTAAAAAATTTACCCCAAATTATTTTATCTACACTTTCATCTAAAATAGCTTCATCCTCTATTATAACAGGGGATTTACCACCTAACTCTAAAGTTACTGGAGTTAAAGTTTCTGCTGCTTTCAAATAAATCTCTCTTCCGACCTTTGTGCTTCCAGTAAAAAATATATATTCAAATTTTTCATTCAATAATCTTTTAGCAACTGTCTCATCGCCTAATTCTACTACCACTCCATCAATTCCGCTCTCATCAATTATTTTCTTTATAACTTCACTCGAATTTTTAGAATTTTCAGATGGTTTTAATACAACTTCATTACCTGCTGCTATAGCTCCTATTAATGGTAAAAATGTTAAATTAAACGGATAATTCCAAGGCGAAAATATTAAAACCCTTCCATAGGGTTCTGGTTGAAGAATCGTACCTCCTCCTATAAAATTAAAAAAGCTTTTAATTTTTTCAGGCTCACTCCATCTTTCTAAATTTTTTATAAAAAATTCAAATTCAGAAATAACAGGATAATATTCAGATAATCGACTCTCTTCAAAACTTTTTCCTAAATCTTTATATAAGGCATCTATTATTGCTTCTTTATTCTTTTCAAAAGCTCTTTTTAGTTTCTCTAATTTTTCAGTGTTTGTCATATGAGACTTCTCCTTTCAAAAAATTATTACTTATTTTTAATACCATTTTTCTTTATTTTTCCTTTAAATTTTATTTTTAATTTTTTTTAGTTGATGAAATATAGATTTTACTCTATAATAGGGTTATTTTAAACAAAAATTTTAGGAGGATTTTTATGAAATTCAGTGATTTTAAATATAGTAGACCAAATTACGATGAAGTAAAAATTGAGTTCTCAGAATTAATGTCTGACTTAAAAGATTCTACAAATCTAAAAATACAAATTGAGATTATCGGAAAAATAAATTCAATTAGAAATACAATATCTTCTATGTCTAGCATAGCAAATATAAGACATACAATAAACACAGAAGATAAGTTTTATGATGATGAAAATGAATATTGGGATGAAATCTCCCCTCTATATCAAGAGTTAGATTCTCAATTTTATGAAATTATGGTAAATCTATCTAATAAAAATGAATTGATAGATGAATATGGCGAGCAATTTTTTAAACTTATGGAAAACAGTTTAAAAACTTTTTCTCCCGAAATAATTGAAGATTTACAAGAGGAAAATAAAGAAATATCAAAATATGTAAAACTTCTAGCTTCTGCTAAAATTTTATTTGATGGAAAAGAAAGAAATCTTTCGGGAATGACTCCATATATTTTATCTAAAGATCGTACTATCAGAAAAGCTGCTCAAGAAGCTAAATCAACATTCTTTATCAATAACGAAAAAAAGTTTGATGAAATTTTTGATAAACTAGTTAAAGTTAGAGTTAAAATTGCTAAAAAATTAGGATTTGAAAACTTTATTGAAGTAGGATATTTAAGAATGAATAGAGTTGATTATGATTCTAATATGGTTGATGTTTTCAGAAAACAAGTTATTGAAAGTATCGTTCCACTAGCTTCTTCTTTATATGAAAAGCAAAGAATAAGATTAGGTTTAGACAATCTTAAATATTATGATGAAAAATTTGAATTTAATGATGGAAATCCAACTCCAAAAGGAGATGCAAATTGGATTATAGAGCAAGGAAAGAAGATGTACCATGAGATGTCCTCTGAGACTGGAGAATTTATCGATTTTATGATCAAAAATGATCTTATGGATCTAACAACTAAAAAAGGAAAAGCTGGTGGCGGATATTGTACGTTTATTCCTGACTATAAATCTCCATTTATCTTCTCTAATTTTAACGGAACAAGTGGAGATATCGACGTATTAACACACGAAGCTGGACACGCTTTCCAAGTTTATAAATCTAGTTGGATTGAAGTTCCGGAACTTCTTTGGGCAACATATGAAAGCTCTGAGATTCACTCTATGAGTATGGAGTTTTTCACTTGGAATTGGATGGAGAACTTCTTTAAAGATGATACTGTTAAGTATAAATTCTCTCACTTAGGATCAGCTATTAAGTTCATCCCGTATGGAGTTCTTGTAGATCACTTCCAACATAAAATATATGAAAACCCTGAACTTTCAGTTACTGAAAGAAAAAAAGTGTGGAGAGATTTAGAGAAAATCTATAAACCTCACTCAGATTACAGTGAAAATCCATTCTTAGAAAGAGGAGGTTGGTGGTTCCAACAAGCTCATATCTTCGAGCTTCCGTTCTACTATATAGATTATACTCTTGCACAGATTTGTGCTCTACAATTCTGGAAGAAAATGAATGAAAATTACTCTGAAGCTTGGAATGATTATCTAAATCTTTGTCATGAGGGTGGAACAAAATCATTTTTAAATCTTTTAAAAGTTGCAAAATTGAAATCTCCTTTTGAAGAAGGATGTGTAGAAAATATAATAGATTCTGTAAAAAATTATTTAGAAAAAATTTCTATCTAATGATTATAGGCCAATTTAAACGATAGTGTTATTACTATCGTTTTTTTCTTCTTTATTTATTTTTTAAAGGATTTTTTTACTATTAGTAGAATATCTTTTTATTGACACACTAACTTTTTAAGGGAGGATTAATTTTATGACAAAAATACTTTTGTTACTTTTTCTTATTAACTTCTCTGTATTTGCTAAAGTTCTTCATGTGGGCGTAATTTTAGAACACCACTCTGAATCATCTAAAGTTACTTTGGATATCCTTAAAGAAGAGTTAAGTAAAAATTTTGCAGGGACAGAATTTCAACCACAAATTTTAGAGACATTTTATCTGACGGACCACAACATACAAGAAGGTGTTAATAAACTTAATGCTAACTCTAAAATAGATAGTATTTTCATACTAAGTTGTGCTCCTTTGGAGAATATTAAAAATTTAAAATCAGATAAATTTTACTCTGTTCCTCTTGGATTTGGAAGTAAAGGTAAAAATATCTCTAGAAATATAAACTATGTTTATAGTAATCTAGATTTAAACGATCTTTTATCACCTTTCAAAGAACTTTCAGGTGTAAATGAAATTGATGTTTTAATTTCAAATATGGATACAAATAACTTAAAACTTTTAGAGCAAAAAACATCTATTCCTGGAGTTAAAATTAACGTTATGAGATCATCAAAAGAAAATCTTTTTAACGCATCAAATAGAGGTGTTCCATCTTTTCTTATAGATTTTAATGAAGAATTGGATCCTTACGCTTATTCTGGATTAACTCTTGATAAAGAACTTAGAAAAAGATTAAGAGCAGCATCTCTTAACTATATGTTCTTTAAAACTAAAAAAGATATGGGGCAAATTGTAGAGGTGAATGAACCTAGAAAAGATATCTACTTAAATGCTCCTGTTGCAAGTAAAATTGGATTATATCCAAATCTTATTTTTTTACAAGAGACTTCGCATTTAAATGAAAGTAGATTAAAATACCCAATACTTACACTAAAGACAGCAGTTGACAGAGCATTAAATGAGAATTTAGATTTATTACAAATTAAGCAAAATGTATTCACTAGTTACTATAGCTCAAAAGTTGCTAATTCCAAAAGACTTCCTCAACTTACAGCTAACATGAACTACAATGCTTTAGACGATCGATCACCTACATTTATTCAAGGTGCAGCTACTAATAGTGTTACTTCATACTTACAATTATCTCAAGTTATTTTTAGTGATCAAATTAATGCTAGCGTGTTTATTGAAAAACTAGCTTTAGATTCTAGTCGAAAAGCTTACGAACAAGAACAACTAAATACTATTTATTATGTTGCTTCTACTTATGTATACCTTCTTCAATTAAATGCACAACTTGAAATCCAAATGAGTAACTACAGTCTTTTAAGAGAAACACTAGATGTCGCTAAGATAAATTATAATGTTGGTGCTGGTGGATTACAAGATGTATATAGATTACAATCTGATGTTGCTGGTGCTTTATCTAATATATCTAATGTTAAAGGTGAGATTCGTTCTCAAGAAATCTATTTAAATAGTTTATTGAATTATCCAAAAGATAATAGATATTCATATGAAAATATCAATAATATAGAAAATTATTTTCTTTTAAGCAATAATTTAGGTAAAAATTTCAGTTTTGGTTCTGAAAAATCAAAAAAAATAGAAAACTTTTTAGTTAAAGAGACTATTTTAAACTCTAATGCTTTACAACAACTTGACAATACTATCAAAAGTAAAGAGAGAGAATACACTGCTAATAGCAGAGAAAGATATTTACCAACTGTTAAAGCTTTTGGAAATTATAATAAAAATAATATTGTTACACCTTGGGGGAAAAATTCAAATCGAAATTTCCCAGATGAATATTGGGAAGCTGGTGTTGGAGTATCTCTTCCTATAATAAGTGGTGGGGAGATTCACTACAATGCTCAAAAGATTGAGAGTGAACTTAAATCTTTAGAATATAATAAACTTTCTCTTACTAATAATCTTACAAAAGAGGTTTTACAAGTTTATACAGAGCTTCTAACAAATTATGTTCAAAGCTACACAACACAAATATCCTCTGATGTAGCTAAAAAAAATCTAGATATTGTTAAGAATCTTTACGCTGAAGGAAGTATTAGTATTACAGATTTTCTATCTGCACAAAACAATGCATTGAGTCAAGAGTTAAATCACGTTATTGAAAACTTCAATTTAATTAACTCGACTTTAAAACTTGAAAATCTTTACGGAAAATCTTCTATTACCCTTAGCGATCCAGAAAAACAACATCTACTTTTAAAACTTCAAAAAGAGATTGAAAATTAGGAGGATTATTATGAAAAATAAAATTTTAGTTACTATAAGCTTACTTCTTCTTCTTAGTTGTGGAAAAGAAAAATTAACAGAGGAAGCTCTAGAAGTGAAACCTGTTGTTTTTGAAGTAGTAGAACCTAAAGAGAATAGTGTTATAAGAACATACTCAGGAACAATTAGCTCTGAAGCCCTATCAAATCTTAGTTTCAGAGTATCTGGTACTATAAATAAAAGAATTGCACAACTTGGAGATAGTGTTAAACAAGGACAAATCCTTGCAACTCTTGATCCGGCAGAATATAATTTAAGTTACGAAAAATCTTTATCTGATCTAGCTCAAGGAAATGCTGTTTTTGCTGAAGCTGAAGCTAACTTTAAAAGATCAGAGGCTCTTTACTTAGAAAATAGTATCTCTAAAGCATCTTATGATAGTGCTATTGCACAATATAAATCGGCCTTGTCTAATGTCAAAGCTTTAACTGATGCCTCGAGCTTAGCTAAGTTGAAAGTTGAATATACATACTTAAAAGCTCCACAAGATGGAACTATCGGACAAGTTAAAAGTGAAGTAAATCAAGTGGTAAGTCCTGAAGCTGTTGTTTTCGTACTAAGTAGTGATGGAGATAGAAATGTGGAATTTAATGTATCACAATCTGTAATCGGTTCAATATCTGCAGGACAACCTGTTGATATTTTGATAACGTCTTTAAACAACAAAAAGGTTAAAGGTATTATCACAAATATAGGAACATTATCTGTAGGATACGGTAGTACATATCCTGTCAAAGCGAAAATTACAGAAGTCGCTCCTGATGTAAAAGTTGGTATGATTGCAAATATTATAATTGATACAATTGAAGGAACAGAACCAATTATATCTCTTCCATTAAGCTCAATTGTAACTGGTTCAGATAATCAAAAATATGTTTATGTCGTTAAAAATATTGAAAATAATACAGGAGTAGCTTTAAAACAAAAGGTTGAAATATCTTCGTCCCCTGCTAGTGATGGAATCGTAATTTTAAATGGTCTATCTAAAGGTGATGTTGTTATTACTAAAGGAAGCAACCAAGTAAAAGAGAATCAAAAAGTTTCTCTTATAAAAGGGGAGATCTGATATGAACTTAACAGAATTGGCTATTAAAAATAAGGTTACCGCCTATATGCTTTTTACTCTTCTACTTATATTTGGATATATGTCATATGATAAATCTGAAAAAGCTGAAGACCCAGGTTTTACTATAAAGGTCGCTCTTATTACTACTAACTGGCCTGGTGCTACTGCAAAACAGATGGCTGATTTAGTTAGTAAAAGAATAACTGACCAAGTTCAAAATATGGATGCTTTAAAATATGTTGAATCAAAAAATATAGATGGTCAATCTAATGTTTATGTAAATATTAAAAGTGGTTATAAAGATTTAAAACCTGTTTGGCAAGAGCTAAGAGATAGAATTAATACATTCGTAGTTCCAGCTCTTCCACAAGGTGTTCAAAGTCCACAAATAAATACATATTTTGGAGATGTCTATGGAACTCTTCTTGCTATAGGAGGAGATGGTTATTCAAATGAAGAACTTTATGAAACCGCGGCTAAATTAAAGGATTCGCTTCTTTTCTCTGTTCCAGAAATTGGTAGAATCGATATCAGTGGAGTACAGAGTGAAGCAATCTATATTGATATTGACAATAAACTTCTATCACAAACAGGTGTGACTTTAGATAATATTTTGTCTACACTTTCAAATCTAAATGTTATCATTAAAGGTGGAGATTTGGTTATTGATAATGATAGATTGAAACTTAATCCTTCAGGAAACTTTGAAAATCTTGAAGATATAAAAAATACCGTTATCACAAGCAGTGATGGAAAATCAAATATCTATTTAAAAGAGATTGCTAACATATATAACGGATATCAAGAGCCTTCAAATTATTCAATAGATTTTAATGGAAATAATGCCATAACTCTTGGTGTTTCTCTTGGAGCCGGTCAAGATATTTTAGTCATGAGTGATGGGATAAAAACAGCCTTATCTGAATTCAAGAAAAATTTACCTATAGGTCTAGAGATTGGTGAAATCTATTATCAACCAGATTTAGTTCAAGTTAAAGTTACATCATTTATTGTAAACTTATTTCAAGCTATAACAACTATTGTTTTGGTTATGCTTATATTTTTAGGACTTAGATCTGGACTTATTGTTGCTGCACTTACTCCAACGTCAATAGCCTTTACTCTTATTGGTCTTTACTATATGGGCTATGGAATAAATCAGATTACCTTGGCTGGTTTAATAATCGCACTTGGTATGCTTGTTGATAATGCTGTTGTTATGTCTGAAAATATAATTGTACTTATGGAAAATGGTGAAGATCGTTTGAGTGCTTGTTTAAAATCAGCTCAATCGTTATCTATTCCTCTTTTAGTTAGTTCTATTACAACTATTATGGCTTTCTCTCCTATCATTTTAAATAAAGAGGACATGGGAGAATATGTTGGACCACTAACTATTGTTGTTGCTTTAGCACTTTTTGGTTCATGGATTATCAATCAAACTTTAATTCCTCTTCTATGTTTTGATTTTATTAAAATTAAAGAGGGTGCTAAACAAAATTTAAATAGTAAAGCATATATTACATATAGACGTGTACTTTTATTTGTACTAAAAAATCAAAAATTAACTTTAGTTACTGCAGTAGCATCTCTATTCTTAGGATTGATTCTTTTAGGTCGAGTTCCGAGTAACTTTATGCCAGCTTCTACAGATCCAATAATGTCAACATTTATTAGATTACCAAAAGGAACTGATATTAACTATACACGTGAAGTTGTTAATGATGTGAATCAATTTATAAAGCAAAATTATGCGACTGGAGAACAAAAAGCACTGCCCCCTACTATTTGGGATTACATTACAACTGGAGGTACATCTTCTGTTTATGAAAAACCAGGTGTTTTAAGTTGGGGATCTTTTATTGGTGGTGGAGCTGCTAAATTCGCAACTGGATATACCCCTGAAACAAGATTAACAGAATATGCGTACATTATGTATAACTTAACAGATTATACACTTATTCCTAAAATATCAACAGAAGTAAACCAATATTTAAAAACTAAATATCCAAGTATTGATGTGGTTTCAAAAGGTTTAGCTAGTGGAGTAACTCTTGAAAAAGATTTAGGATATGTACTAGCTTCTAATGATATTCCAAAACTGAAAGCTGCTGCTGCAGAATTAAAAGAAAAACTTTCAGAAACACCTGGAGCACTTTCTGTGTCTGATGCTTGGGGAAATGAAGTTCCGGATATAAAAATAGAGATAAACCAAGAAAAAGCTCAACTTGCTGGATTTAACAATGATACAATCGGTAAAGTTTTACAATTCGTTTTACAAGGATATACTGCAACAACATTTAGAGATTTTAGCGCACCTGCTCAAAGTACAATAATCCCTGTTATTGTAAGAGGAAAACATACTTACAAAGACGATATAAAATCTATTGAGTCTATCGAACTTATAAATTCAAAAGGTGAAGCAGTTCCTCTAAGACAAATAGCTGATATTAAATTGGACTATCGTCCTTTCTATGTTTCAACTAGAAATCTAGCTTACTCTATACAAGTTGATGCTGCTGTAGATCCAGCTACAACACCACTTGAAGTCAATAAAAATATTGATCCTTGGATCCAAGAGAAATTAAAAGAGTGGGGACCAGATATTAAATACTATCCAGCTGGAATAATGAAAACATCTTCTGAGAATCAGAGTGCTTTATTTGCTCAGGTTCCTGTTGCTATTCTTATGATGTTTGTTCTTGTAGTTGGTCAATTTAACTCTTTGAAAAAAGGTCTTACAATTATGCTTGTTATTCCTTTATCACTTTTAGGAATTGCAATTGGTCTACTTGTTACAAATACAGAGTTAGGGTTTATGGCAATGGTTGGAATAATCTCTCTTGCTGGAGTTGTTTTAAACCACGCTATTATTCTAGTTGATAAAATGACTCTTGAAAAAGAACTTGGACGTACAGAACAAGATGCCATTGTTTTCGGATGTCAATCAAGACTTAGACCAATATTTTTAACAGTTGCGACTACTTTAGTTGGACTTTTACCACTTTATTTCTTTGGTGGTCCTTTATTCCAACCTTTAGCTGTAGTTCTTATATTCGGATTAGCTTCTGATACAGTTTTAGCTTTAGCTGTTATTCCTGTTATATATGCAACTTTCTATAGAACTAAATTTAAAGACTATATTTATGATGAATCTCGTTTAATCGGTGAATAATATTAAAAAGGGTCATGAGAAAAATAAATCTCATAACCCTTTTTTTATAAAATCTCATTCAATAATGTTTCCATCTCTTTTCTTAAAATACTACGTTCTCCATTCCAATGATTTACAATTATTGTAAATGCATATTTCTTCCCATTTTTTTCTGCATACCCTGCATATGATTGAATCCCGCTCATACTTCCGCTCTTCACTTTAACTTTTCCTTCTAAAGATGTATTTTTCAAAAATATTGCAACAGTTCCATCTTTACCAGCTACTGGAAGAAGATTTTCTAAACCTGATTCAGAATATGCCAATATTTGTGTTAAAAGTTTAGCTGAAATAACATTTCCTCTCGACAGCCCACTTCCATCTCTTAAAATTAGTGAGTGTACGTCCATTCCTTTCTCTTTCCAAAACTTTTCTATATCTACACCTTTTGTTTTTTGAATCAATTGAAATAAATGTTCTGTATAGTGATTATCACTTCTTGTTAAAAGTATTTTAACTATTTCAGAAATAGGGGGTGATTTTGTAACAGCGATAATTTTTGGATTTTTTGGTCTTTGTGATGTCAATCTTGCTGTTGTCACTTTTCCTTTAAATTCTACATTTTCTCTTTTTAAATGATGTGAAAAATATTGACCTAAAAATAATCCTGGATCAGGAATATCACTTTGAATTGTCAAACCATTCTTATTTTGTGGAACGGCTCCAAAAATTCTTCTCTTATTTTCTAAAGGCACGCCTCTCACTGATATCTCTCTTTTTCCTCCAGTTGTAACTAATCCTTGATTATCAAAAATCAATCCTGATATCTCTGGCTTTGTTCTAATCACTTCGGGTTTTTTTCCTGAAACTTCTGTTTTTAAATATAGAGTATATAAATTATCAAATACACTTATTCCATATGTCCCTTGTCCATAATTGGTTCCCATATCCTCCCAAAGCCATTTTCCTGGAATCCCTTCATATCCAAAAAGATCATCTAAAACAATTATATTTCCATCTATTGATTTTATTCCTATTCTTTTAACTTCATTTATCCATGTTTTTAAAAAAGCTTCTCTATCTATTGAGATTCCATCCGAACCTAAAGTTGGGTCTCCACCGCCTTGAATATATATATCCCCTTTTAGAATCCCTTCCTTAGATATTACTCCATCATAGAAAACTTTTGTTTCTAAAACACTATCTGCACCCAATACTTCTAGAGCCGTAGCCCCTGTAACAACCTTTAAAACTGAAGCTGGCACCAGTGCTGCTTCCTCTCTATAACTATCTACTACCTTGCCACTTCCTAATTCAATTGCATAAAAACCTACATTCCCATGCTCTAATACTTCTGAATTCACAAATCGAGTTAATGCTTTTGATTTTTCTGAAGATTCCTGATTAGTTACTGGTATTGAAATTGTTTTCTCAATATTTTCTGGAAGCACTAATTGTTGATCAACAAAACTATCTTTTCTATTTGTGTTAGTACACGCTGTTAAAAAAGCTGTAATTAATGCTAAATATAGAAATTTTCTCTTCATAATTCACCCCTCTGTGTCGTAAATATAATATCTATTATAGCATAAAAAAAACTTAGAATTTCTATTTTCTAAGTTTTTTTAATTTTCTATATTTTATTTAATAGTAACTCTTTATCTACTTTTCCCTCTTTTTTCCACTGAGAGTATTCGGCAATACTTGTAAATAAAACATCAGTTGAAGAGTTTAAAGCTGTTTCACAAGAATCTTGAATCACTCCAATTACAAATCCTACTCCTACAACTTGCATAGCTATATCATTTGAAATTCCAAACAAACTACATGCCAGTGGAATTAATAGAAGTGATCCTCCGGCAACTCCAGAAGCACCACAAGCACTTATTGCTGCTACCAAACTTAAAATAACTGCTGAAAGAAAGTCTACTTCAACACCTAGCGTATGTGCTGCACTCAATGCAAAAACAGATATTGTAACCGCAGCTCCTGCCATGTTTATTGTCGCACCTAAAGGAATCGAAACAGAATACATATCTTTTTCTAACCCCATTTTCTCACATAGATTCATATTTACAGGTATGTTAGCTGCTGAACTTCTTGTAAAGAAAGCTGTTAATCCACTCTCTCTCAAACAAGTAAAAACTAGTGGATATGGATTTTTCCCCATCATTAAAAAGGCAATCAATGGATTAACAACAAATGCTACAACTGCCATACATCCTAAAAGTAATACTAAAATTTTACCATAAGAAAGTAATCCACTACTTCCACTTTCAATAACTGAAGAAAAAACTAATCCCATAACACCAAAAGGAGTAAATTCAATTATTACTTTAACAACTTTTAAAAGTGCGTTTGAGGCATCTGTTACAACATTTTTTGTAGATTCATTAGCTTCTTTTAAAAATATTCCTAATAAAGAACTCCAGAACAATATACCTATATAGTTTCCATTTAAAATGGCTTTTACTGGATTATCTATCAAATTTAATAGCAATGTTTTTAATACTCCAACTATATTTTGAGGTGCTGAGCTCATACTAGCATTTGACACTAAAGATAAATTTACTGGAAATACAAAACTTCCTATAACTGCTACTAAACTAGCTAAAAAAGTTCCTAATAAATATAAGACTACTATTGACTTTATATTTGTTTTCTGACCTTTTTTGTGTTGAACTATTGCTGATAACACTAAAAAGAATACTAAAATTGGAGCAACCGCCTTTAAAGCCCCTACAAAAAGATCTCCAAATATAGTTATCCATCCCATAGCATCAGGCATTATATACGCAAAGACAACTCCTATAACCAATCCTACCAAAACTCTTTTTACTAATCCAATACTACACCAATTTTTAAAAATCTTATCCATCTTCAATCTCCTCCTGTCTCCATTGTAAAAACAACTGTTTCTAATTAAGAGACAATATAACATATATTTTTTTAGAATACAAGTTTTTTTTATATAGACATATTTTTTTTTTAGAGTTATACTATAAAAAACGTATATAAATCCGGAGGTTTTTATGAATGGAAAATTCTTAGTCGTAGATAAATCAATTCTTCCAGATTATTTAGAAAAAGTAATTGCTGTAAGAACTCTTCTAGAAGAAGGGAAATCTCAAAATGTTAGTGAAGCTGTTAAAATAGTAGGTATAAGCCGTAGCACTTATTATAAATATAAAGATTTTGTCTTTCTTCCCTCTGATAATTCTCTCGGTAAGAAAGCTTTAATCTCTCTTATGCTTTCTCATAAAAAAGGAGCACTTTCAGAAGTTTTAAATTTTTTATCATCTGTCAATTGTAATATTATTACAATAAATCAAAATATTCCCATAAATAATGTTGCATCTGTTGTTATATCTTTTGAAATTGCTTCTGCAACTCTTCCTCCAGAAGACATTGTCCACGAACTAAAAAAAATAAGTTGTGTCAAAATGTCTAGACTTTTAGCATTTGAATAAACTTTAAAAATGTCAACTTTTAATTTTTGATAAAGTTGACATTTTTTTATTTTAATTATAAAATATAAGAAAAAATATAGAGGAGAAAATATGTCAACTAAAGAACTTATCATCTCTATTTTAGAGGAGAATAAAGGTCAATATCTCTCTGGAGAAGCCATCGGAAAGAAACTTCACATATCTAGAGCTGCTGTTTCTAAGGCTATTAAAGAATTAAAAAATAATGGATATACAATTCTTTCTGTCAATAAAAAAGGGCACTGTATTCCTACTAAAAGTAATACTCTTTCGGCTATTGAAATTAAAAAAAACCTTAAATATGATAATGAGATTATAATAAAAAACAGCATCGATTCTACAAATACAGATGGAAAACGATTTTTAATTGAAAATCCAGCTCATGGAACTACAATTATTGCTAATGAGCAAACAAATGGAAGAGGACGTAAAGGTAGATATTTCTTTTCGCCAAAAGATACGGGAATATATATGAGTATTCTTTTAAAGCCCGAGCTTTTAGCTTTAGAAAATCCATTAAAAATAACTATAGCTACAGCTGTCGCTATAACAAAAAGTATTGATGAACTTTGTCAAAAAAATACTCTTATCAAATGGGTTAATGATATATATATTGAAGATAAAAAGATAGCTGGTATTTTAACAGAAGCTACTACTGACTTTGAAAGTGGATCTATCGAAAATATTATTATAGGAATTGGAATAAACTTTAATACGACTACTTTCCCGGAAGAGTTATCTACAATAGCTGGATCAATATTCTCTGAAGAGGAGTATTTTGTAAACAGAAATGAGTTAATCGCACAAATTTTAAATGAAATTATGGATATTACAAACGATTTAAATAACGAAAATATAATAAAAAAATATAGAGAAAAATCTTTCTTAATTGGAAGAGATATAGTATTTTTTGAAAAAGAGATTGAAAATTCTGGAAAAGTTATTGATATAGATGATAACGGTTACCTCATAGTTGACACAATTTCTGGATCGAAAAAAACACTCTATGCAGGGGAGGTTAGTATTAAATGGTAGAGAATGTTTTTCTTAATCTTTACTTTATCGGAATTTTAGCTATTGGGTATAACTCTTTCAAAAAAATAAAAAGTAGTTCTCACTTTTTTATAGCAAATCGAGAAGCAAATGTTTTTCAAGTAACTGGAAGTCTGCTTGCAACAGTTCTTGGAAGCTCAGCAATTTTAGGAAATGTTGCTTCAACATATCATATTGGATGGGCAGGTATATGGCTTTTATTATGTGCATCCTTTGGTTTATCAATGCTTTTACCTCTCGTTAAAAAATTTGAAAAATTTAAGGGGTATAATCTACCTGAATTATTGGGTAGCTTCCACGGAGATGAAGTTAGAATTCTAAGTTCTTTTATTATTTCTATCGCTTGGATTGGAATTGTTGCTGCTCAAATCATGGGAGCCGCTCAAATTATGGGAATCATTAGTAACTTCTCTTATTTTGAAAGCGTTCTTTTGAGTGGAACGATATTTATAATCTACACTATTTTAGGTGGGCAACTTTCTATAATAAAAACTGATTGTATTCAACTTATTTTTATTTTACTTGGAATAGTCTTATGTTTTTTATTTTTACCTGATTTTAATTCAGAATATGTTCCACTTAATATCATAAATGAAAAATTTAATAATTTTGATCTTTTAGTTTTAATTCTTACATATTCATCAACTTTCTTAGTTGGTCCGGATATATATTCAAGAATTTTTTGTGCTAAAAATACTGAGGTAGCTAAAAAATCTATTATTATTAGTATTAGTGTTTTAATACCACTGGCATTTATTTTAACAAAAATTGGAATATATGCTGCTGGTGCGTACCCAAATTTAAGTGGTGGACAATCTCCACTATTGCATGTCGCTGCTCATACTTTACCAAAAGGTATCAGTTTATTACTTTATTTTGGACTGTTATCTGCAATTATTTCAACAGCGGACACTTGCTTGCTTACTTCAGCATCTATATTTACAGAGATTTTTACAAAAAATTTAGAAAATAAAAAATCTATTAAATTAACTAGAGTTTCAATCGCTATTTTTGGAGTTTTTAGTATATTAGTTGCTTTAAAATTAAAGTTTATATTGAGTTCTCTTTTATTAGCTCTTTCTGTTTATTCTGGAGCTCTTATTATTCCTGCTTTTGCTGGAATTTTAGGTTTTAGATTTAAAAAAGAATTTGTTATTGGAGCTATTATTTTAGGTGGTGGAATAGCTTTACTCGGAAAAATTTATGGTGGTAGCAACGCAAACTATATTTTAATCTTTGCATTCTTTATAAATTCAGTAACTTTAATGCTTGGAAGAAAAAAATAAATTTAATAACTTTCTAAATTGCAAGAGGTTTTCCACCTCTTGTAATTTTATTTAAAAATATCTTGATTTTCAAAATATTTTATTATATAATCAAACTAACAAGATTGAAGGAGGCTTTTATCATGAAAATTGGAGTTTTTTATGGAAGTACTACTGGAGTTACTGAATCTATTGCACAAAAAGTTGCAACCTTATTAGGTGGAGATATTTTTCATGCAGGAGATATTGAAAAAATTTCTGGATACGATTTAGCTATTTTAGCTGCATCAACTTGGGGATTTGGAGATATACAGGATGATTGGATTGGACCTCTACAAAATTTAAAATCTTATAATCTCTCTGGAAAGAAAGTGGCAATTATTGGTGTGGGAGACCAAGAAGCTTTCTCTTCGAGCTTTGTTAATGGAATGAGAGATCTTTATGAAGCTGCATCTACAGCCGAAGCAACAATTATAGGATTCACTTCAACTGATGGATATTCTTTTGACGAATCGACAGCTATTGAAAATGATAAATTTATTGGTTTAGTTATAGATGAAGCAAATCAAAGCTCTTTAACAGAAGATAGAATCAAATCATGGATTGAATTTCTTAAATCTTAGTAATTAGTAAATTGTATTTAATTATTTGATTAATTTTTATGGCGAATATATAAATGGCGTGGAAGTTTTTATTCCACGCCATTTTTGATTTATATATCTTTTATGCTCTCTAATATATAGGTTGGTTTAAAATCGGTTTTTTCCTGCCCTGTTGCCTCTCCTGTTAATACAAGAATCGTATCGCAACCATTTAAAGTTCCACAAGCTATATCTGTATAAAGTCTATCTCCAACTATAGCAATCTCCTCTTTATCTAAATCAATTCTTTCAAGAGCATAACTCAACATAATTGAATTTGGCTTTCCAAAATAAATCGGTGTTTTGCCCGTACAAAGCTCTAACATATCACAAATAGCTTTACAATCAGGTAGATATACTTTATCCTCTACGGGATATACTAAATCTTCGTTTGCTGCAAAATATTTCACATCATTTTTTAATAATCTACACGCTATTTCTAACTTCTCAAAATTTAACTCTGGATCTAAAGCAACAATAACTATATCTACATTTGGATTTTTAAAGTCAGAAATTTTTTCTACAACTTCAATTCCGATTTCACGATATAAATCTTTATACTCCTCAGTTCCTATTATAAAAATTTTTTTATCTATATAATTTTTCTTTATATGATTTAAAAGAACTCCGCCAGCAGTAATAACATCCTCTAAAACAACATCCATCCCTACTGATCTGAATTTCTCTACATATCTCTCTGGATTCTTAGACGAATTATTTGTAAAAAATGCCACTTTTTTTCCAGCTGTTTTTAGTTCATCTATTTTTTCTTTAGCTCCTGGAATAAGTGTATTTCCAAGTAATATTGTTCCATCTATATCAAAAAGATATCCTTTATACTGTTTCATTAAGCTATAATCTCCTCTATTCTCTTTAAATCTTCTAATAATATATTTTTATCTGTAATTGGTGAATACTCTAAAACTAATTTTGCATCCGGTGTTTCAGATTTTATAATTTTTAAAATCTTCTCTCCGTCAAACTTTGAATTGAATATCGATTCATGTAGATCTTTTTCTCCATCATTACTATGAATGTGATAAGCAACTACATTCTCTTTTATACTTTTTAATAGATTTTCCAAATTCCACTTATTAGCTAGAAGATGTCCAATATCTATCAAAACTTTCAGCTGCTTTTCTTTAACTAATTTTTCAAAATCTTTTTGTGAATAAATCATATTCTTACCCACTCCAACATTTTCAACTAAAATTTGAACTCCAATCTCTTTTGATAGTAGAAGTAATTCATCTAATTTTCTCTCTATATCTTTTTTAGAGCTCTCTTTTCTTTTAGCTTCATTTGTATGAAGAACAATAAATTCACCATTATTTTTCT
The DNA here is from genome assembly GCF_000799075.1 of Cetobacterium sp. ZOR0034. Lineage (NCBI taxonomy): Bacteria > Fusobacteriati > Fusobacteriota > Fusobacteriia > Fusobacteriales > Fusobacteriaceae > Cetobacterium > Cetobacterium sp. ZOR0034. Next base: position 10,250 of record NZ_JTLI01000005.1, on the reverse strand, counting down.
TACAACATATTAAAGCTTCTACAAAATTTAGCTTTAACTCTTCCCATAAAATATCACTACAATCTATATTAAAATATCTATATGGTCCATGAAAAGATAAAGCGTTAAATTTAGCGTTCTTTAAAATAAAATTTAACTTCTCTGTATGATTAAAATCTCTTGGCTCTAAAAAAAACTCCATATTTAGCAATCTATTTCTCTCTATAAAATCTAATGTTTCCTCTTTTGTATCGTTATAAAATATAAGATCACTTACAAATATATTTTCTTTCATTCTGCTCTCCTACTTTACTAAATTCATTATTTTTTCTTGAGTTTCTTTTAAAGCTTCTTCAGCTTTTTTCTGTCCACTTAAAATTACATCTCTTACATCTATCAATAACTGCTCAGCTTGAAGAGCATTTGCTCCAGAGAAACTTGCCCATTTCCCCATATCTTTTAACTGTTCACTTGCAACTTTCATAAGCTGATTCTCATTTAAAAACTTTGCGATTTCACTATTCTCATCTTGAATTGCAGATGGTAAATACCCAGTTCCTTTAGTCCACTTTTCTGAAGCTTCTTCACTTAATAAGTACTTCATAAATTTCCAAGATGCTTTTTGCTCATCTGAATTTTCAGTCATTATCATTAACATATTTCCACCAGCTGGTAATTTTCTAGAGTTTCCTTCAAACAGTGGGAATTTCTCTCCAACTATTTTAAAGTTTGCACTTGATTCGAAGTTATCTCTTTTTCCAATCGTTGTGATAACCATTCCTAACTTTCCATTTAAAAATGTTTGGAATCCTTCATCATTTGTTGCATGTAAAGCTATATCATCTTTTACCATATCTGCTAAGTATTGATATGCTGCTGCCGATTCTTTTGAAGCAAATGTTGGAATTGTCTTTCCATCTCTCTCCTCTAAAATCTGTCCTCCATTTCCTTCCATTAAAGCCTGTTGTGCCCAGTTATCTGCAAACTCTTGAACGAATAATCCCATATTTCCTGTTTTTTCTTTTATTGTCTCTGAATATTTTCTAACTGTTTCCCAATCTTTTGGAGTATTGTTCATATCAATTCCTGCAGCTGTCATCAAATCAGAGTTGATATACATAATCGGATTACTTATTGAGTAAGGAATCCCTACTTGCTTCCCATTTACTTGCCCTAATTCTAAAATATTTGGTAAAAACTCTGTATTGAAGTAATCTTTATCTTCTGGGAAATACTTATCTACAACCTCTTGTGCTGTTACAAAGTCAAAATTATCATGAGCATAATTTAAGTACGAGTATCCCATCTGAACTATTGCTGGCTTTCTCTTCGCAGCTACGGCTACTTGTAAATTTTGTGTTAAACCTTTATACATATCTGGATTAAATTTTTCAATAACTTTTATATCTGGATTCTGCTCATTGAAGTTTTTAACTAACTCCTTTATTGTTCCTCCACCAAAACTTTCTGAAGCTACGTGCCAATACTCTATCTCTAACGGCTTATTTGCAGTCGTAACCTTCTCCTCTTTCCCACATCCTACTAGCAATAAACTTCCTAGTATAGCACCTTTCAAAATATTATTTTTCATTACTTTCCCTCCAAAATTAGATTTTTTTCTGTTTTTACATCAAAATAACTACATTTTTTAACATCTATTTCTAAGTAAACTTTTTCGTGCTTTTTTATATCTTGTTCATTTTTTATAGATGCTTTGATATTTTCATTTCCTATTTTTACCGAAACACATTTCTGATTCCCATAATTCTCTATTCTAATGACTTCTCCCTGTACTCTTCCTAATCCATCCTCTTTATGAACAATCATATGCTCTGGTCTTATTCCTAAATAAACTAAATTTCTATTATTTAAATTTGGGATATTTTCTATATCTGCACTAACAAAACTGTCCTCAATATAGATTTGCCCATCAGCAACTTTACTTGTCAATATATTCATTGGAGGCGTTCCTATAAATTTAGCTACAAATATATTGGCTGGATTTTTATAAACCTCTTCTGGAGTATCTATCTGCTGTAAATCCCCCTTATTTAATATTGCTATTCTATGTCCTATTGTCATAGCTTCAATCTGATCATGTGTTACATATATAAATGTTGGTCTATTTATCTCGTGTAACTTCACTAACTCCTCTCTTGAAGTATTTCTCAATTGAACATCTAGATTTGATAGAGGTTCATCAAGTAAAAAGAAATCTGAGTTTTTTACTGCTGCTCTTCCTAATGCTACCCTTTGTCTTTGCCCACCCGATAACTCTTTTGGATATCTTTTTTCCAATCCTTGAAGATTTAATATTTTTACAACCTCTGTTGTTCTTTTCTCTATCTCTTTTTTATCAACACCATTCATTCTTAATCCAAATGTTATATTATCCCAAACCGTTAGATGAGGATACAGTGCGTAGTTTTGGAAAACCATAGCTATCCCTCTATCTCCAGCTTCAACATCATTTATTCTTTCATCACCAAAATACATATCTCCAGACGTTATCTCTTCTAATCCTGCAATCATTCTCAGAGTTGTACTTTTTCCACATCCTGATGGTCCTAATAAAACTAATCTCTCACCTGCATTTATTGTTAAATCTAAACTATTTACGATTTTTGTATCTCCATAACTCTTCGATATATTTTTAAATCTTATCTCTTTCATAATTACCTATCCTTTTACTCCTGATTTTACAAAGCTTGTCATTATTTTTTTCTGGAAGAACGCATACATTATTATTGGGAACACAATTGTTAATCCCGCTATAGCCATTGTAACTCCCCAATCATTTCCACCCTCTGAACTTATAAACATTTGAAGTGCTAACGAAAGTGTATAGTTTTTCTTATCACTTAATATTAATAGCGGCCAGAAATACTCATTCCATGAGTTTATAAAAAACAGTATTCCCATAGATATTATTGAGTTCTTTATCATCGGTAGAATTATATAATATAAAACCTTTGTCTCTTTTATCTTATCTAATTTTGTTACCTCTAAAATTGATTTTGGAATCCCTTTCATATTTTGAATAATCATAAATATTCCCATTCCATCAGCTAATTGTGGCAAAATAACTCCAAAACTACTATTTAAAAGTCCTAACTCTGATATCATAAGGTAGTTTGGTATCATTGTTACTGTGAACGGTACAAATAAAGTTCCTAATATTAAAAATATCAATGCTTTTTTACCTCTAAACTCTTTGAATGCCAAAACATATCCTGCTAGCACACTCGTTACTATTTTCCCTAAAGTTATCAAAAATGATATGAAAAATGTATTCCAAACATATCTAAAAATAGTCACATTCTCAAAGATATATTTATAGTTTCTAAATGTAATAACTTTTGGAATTATACTCAATGGATCTGAAAATATTTGATCCATACTTTTAAATGATATTGATAACATATATATCAACGGGAAAATCTGTATCCCTATTATTAATAGAAATAAAATATGCCATTTACTCTCTTTAATTTTCATAATAAACTCCTTTTTCTAAAACTTTGATCTTTATTGAAATCAATATAAAGAAACAAAGCATTGTAATAACCGATAAAGCTGAAGCTCTTCCCGTTTGGAAAAATGTAAATGCATATTGATATATACTATATACTAAGTTTGTACTTCCATTGTTCGGTCCACCTTGAGTTAAAACATTTATAGGTACAAATACCTGCTGAAGACCATACACTACAGTCATAACCATCACATACAAAGCTGTTGATGATGTCATCGGGATAACTATGTATAAGAAAATCTTCCAATTTGAAACTTTATCTAGTTTAGCACTCTCTATCAACTCTGTTGGAACCTCTAATATCCCAGCTAAAAGTAGAATCAAGTTGTAACCAAATATTTTCCAAGCTGTTATAAGTGTTATTAATACCATTACCAAACCGTTTGTTTTTAGCCAAAATTGTGGTTTTAAATTAAATAGTTGGTATATCTTAGATATAGGTCCAATCATGGGATTAAATACCCATACAAATACTAACGAAGCTACAACTAACGAGATTATACTCGGAAAAAATAGCATTGTTCTGTAGAAGCTTTTCATTCTGTTTACTAAAAATGCTAATATGTAAGCTATAACATATGGTAATATAAAGTTAAAAACTATTAGTAATCCTATATAAATAAATGTATTTATCAAAGATTTATGGACGCTCTCCTCTTTTAAAATATCAAGATAGTTAGCCATCCCTATAAATTTCTTATTCTTACTTATCATGTTCCATTGGAAAAAACTTAAATAGAAAGTTTTACAGATAGGATAAAATATAAAAATTGTAAAAATTGTTAATGCTGGCATTAAAAATAGTGTTGCCAAGAGTGTTTCTTTTTTTTTCATCACTTCTCCTTAAATTATTTTTTTCTCAAACTTCAAAAGTATAATACCAGATGAATGTTAATCTAAAATTAATTTAAGGTTAAAAATAGTTCTAATTTGTAAAAAAAGCGTAAAAAATAAAAAAAAGAGATATCTTCAGGACATCTCTTCTATCAATTTACCTAATCAACTAAGGGTTTAAACATTTAAGTAATACTCTTCTATTTTTAACTTTTTTTACTTCATTTCTCTTTTTAACGGCAGTGGTTTCCCTAAAATAGGTTCATTTCTCTCACTCCATTCAATAATCTGAATACAGGTATGTCTATTTGGATCATATAAAGGATCACAATCAAATGTATTATAATCTCTACAATGATAAACAACAATATCTTTTCCATCTTTTGTTTTTGTAAAACTATTGTGCCCCGGTCCAAACCTTAAATTGTCCACATCACTTTCGAATATTGGAACTATACTTTTTTCCCAATTAGATTTTAATAATGGATTGTCTCCATTTCTTAATTTTAATACTCCCACACAGTAATTCTCATCTGTAGCACTTGCTGAATATGTTAAAAATGTATATTTATCATTTTTCAGTATTCCCGGTCCTTCATTTACTAAAAATCCCTTTTTTTCCCATTCAAACTCAGGAACAGTTAACAGTTCTATGTCTCCTTCTAATTCCCAAGGTGTTTTCATAAGTGATATATAAATATTTGAATTTCCATCAATAGAAGGATCTTTTTGTGCCCAAATATAGTAAAGTTTATCTTCTGATTTCATAATTGTTGCATCTAATGAAAATGATTCTAAATGAGTTTTTATCCTTCCTTTCTCCTCCCATTCTCCTAAAAAAGGGTTACTGCTTGAATTTTCTATAACAAACATTCTATGATTAAATGTTTTATGCTCTGAATGAATTTCATCATTTGGAGCAGCCGCAAAATATATATACCACTTATTATTTATGTAATGAATTTCTGGAGCCCATATTAAATTACTTAACTCTCCATTTAAATGCTTTTTCCAGATAATTTTACACTCTCCACTCTCTAACTCTTTTATCTCTTTTGCTCTTCTTATTTCAATGGCATCATATGCTGGAATTGAAGCAGTCATATAATAATACCCATCTGTATGTAAATATATAAATGGATCAGCTCTTTGAAAAACTACTGGATTTATAATATCGGCATTTCTCATAGCTCCTCCTTTATTTTGTATCTAAGAACATTAAATGAACATTTCGGAATGGAAATTTTATTTTTTTTATCATCTAGCTTTATTATTCGTGGTTTTACAGCTTCTGGATTTTCAAAATTATTTTTCATATGCAGATCATCTCCATCTAAAATAATATGCTCAATACCCTCAAGTTTTCCAAATCCATTTAAATCTATATCAGTATCAATTTTATTATTTAAATTAATATTTAATACAAACAGTGTCACTTCTTTTTTCTCTTTATTTAAAACTGTTACTGCTTCTACTTCATTTACAGCCCCATACTTAGTTTCCACTTTTGAACTGTTTATAAATGTTGTTAAAGCCTCACCTTTTCCATACTTCGCAAAATATTTAAATGGATAAAATATTGTTTGCTTTATAGCTTTTCCATCCTTTTCAGTAAAAATAGGCGCTATAACATTTACAAGCTGTGCTAAACACCCCATTTTTACTCTATCTGAATTTTTCAATAATGTTATAACCAGACCACCCATTACCAATGCATCTAACAAACTATAGTTATCTTCTAATATTTCAGGAGCTTCTTCCCAATCCTTCACTTTAACCTTTGAAAGATACCAAATATTCCACTCATCAAATGATAAATTAATCGTTTTATTTGATCTTTTTAAAGCTTTTACATAATCAACCGTCGCTATAATTGTTTTTATAAACTTATCAAAATCAGCAAACGAAGCTAGAAAATCTAAATCATTTCCAAAATTTTCATAATATCTGTGTAAAGATATATAATCCACTTGATCATATGTGTATTCTAACACTTTTCTATCCCATTCTGGAAATGTTGGCATAAGGGGTCCTGAACTCCCACACACTACTAACTCTATTGTCTCATCAATCCATTTCATCATTTTTGCAGTTTCTCTTGCTTTTTTTCCATAATCATCTGCATCTAAATGACAAATTTGCCAAGGTCCATCCATTTCATTTCCTAAACACCAAACTTTTATATTGTGTGGTTCATTATATCCATGTTCTTTTCTTAAATCTGACCAATAAGTTCCACCCTTAAAATTACAATATTCTATCAAATTAGCTGCATCTTTGGGTGTTCCTGTTCCTAAATTTACAGCCCCCATCACTTTTACATTGGTTTTTCTACTCCAATCCATAAATTCATTTATTCCAAACTGATTACTTTCAATTGTTCTCCAAGCTAAATCTAATTTTTTAGGTCTATTTTCTTTAGGGCCAATTCCATCAGTCCATTCATACCCTGATAAAAAATTTCCTCCTGGATATCTTACTATATCAACTTCTAACTCTTTTATAAGTTCAATCACATCTTTTCTAAATCCATTTTTATCAGCCGAAGGATGGGTAGGTTCATATATTCCTGTATAGATTGCTCTTCCCATATGCTCTAAAAAAGATCCAAAAAGACGATTATCTACTTCTGAAATTATAAAATCTTTTTCTACTTTTATTTTAGTTTTATTTTTCATTCTATCTCCCGTTTTATTATTTATTAAAAAAAATTACTCTTTTACACTTCCACTAATCATTCCATTTATAAAATATTTTTGGAATCTAAAGAAAAGAATTACTACTGGTAACACTGCAAATACAGCTCCAGCTATTAAGATTTGATAATTATTTCCGTACGGTGTAAAGAGTGTGGATAATCCTATTGGTAATGTAAATTTTGATGAAGTTGTCAAAGCTAATAGTGGCCATAAAAATCCATTCCATACCCCCATCGCAATAAATATTACCATTGTTATCAATGCTGGTTTCATTATTGGAAATATTACCGAATAAAATATTCTATACTCAGAGCATCCATCTATTCTTCCAGCCTCAACTAAAGATTTAGGAATTCCTTTTAAATATTGCATAAAAAAGAAAATTGCAAATGAGGAAACAATAAATGGCAAAATAACTCCAGTGTATGTATCAAATAATCCCATAATTCCTATTGTTGAATATAGAGGTAACATTATAATTTCAAAAGGAACCATCATAGAAATTAAAACAAAGATAAAGATTATCTTTTTATATTTAAACTCATACATGGCAAATCCATACGCCACAAATGATGAAAATATAATGCTTAGAGGAACTTGGACTCCCAATATAAACAAACTATTCAAATACCATCGCATATATTCTGAACTTCCGAAAAATAACTCTCGATAATTTTCAAATGTTAATGTTGATAATGATATTGAAAAATTCATTCCTGTCCTAAATAATTCTTTAGCATTTTTTAATGAACTTAAAAATAAAAGTAAAAATGGAAATAATATTACCACTCCAAAAAATATCATTATTAAATATCCTAAAACTTTTCCTAAATTTTTCATATTTATCAATCCTTCCTAAAAAAACCAGTAGATTTTAGTTGAATTAAATTTATAATCAAAGCGAAACATAGTAAAAACATTCCTACCGCAGAGGCTAATCCTAAATTATTTTGCATAATTCCCAATTTGTATAAATATCCAACTATTGTCAAGGCCATATCATTTGGTGAATTAATTCCATATATCATCAAAGATTCTGTAAACATTGCCAACCCTGCATAAATACTTATTGTTATAACATATGTTGTTATTGGTTTTAGCATTGGAATTACTATATAAAAATATCTTTGAAACACATTTGCTCCTTCAACCTGCGCAGCTTCTAAAACCTCTTCAGGTATATTTTGTAAGCCTGAAATAAAATATAACATATTTACTCCCATCCAACGCCAACTAGCTACAAATAATAAAACTGGAAAAACATAATTAGAATTTCTCAACCATCTTATTGATGAATATCCAAAAAATGAAGCTATTATATTCATTTGAGAAGTTGGTAACTCCCCAAATAAAAATCTAAACATCATACTCGCTACTACAACTGATGTCAGTGCAGGTAGGAATAAAATTGATTTAAATATTTTTGTTCCCACAAGTTTACTATTATTTACAATAATTGCTAATAACAGTGGAATTGGAATTAAAATAATCAATGTTAAAATTGTATATACAATACTATTCCAAAGAGCTTTTCCAAAAGTTGGATTTATTAATCTTTTATAATTATCTATTCCAATAAAAGTATTACCACCTGGCAATACTTTTTGAAAACTCATAATACCTGCATTTACTAATGGAAATAGAAAAAATATCGTAAATGATATTATAAACGGTGCTATAAAAACATATGGAGCAATTTTAAAGTTATATAAAAATTTCTTCATATTATTCTCCTTCTATTCGTTTTGCACTTTTTCTTACCTCATCCTCAACATTACCTAAACTTTCAAAAATATTATTGTATAAATTAGTACTCACTTCATTTGCAATTGTTGATAACTTATCTCCTCTTTTAGCACTAGGAATTTTACCATTTACTGAATTTAATACTTCAATTGGTGAATTTAAAAAATACTCATCAAACATAGTTTTTTTCTGAAGTTCCTCACTATCCCACACTGATTTTCTAACAGGATCAAACCCTAACATTGTCCATATCAATGTATTTCCTTCCTCTGATATTTTGGCAAAATTTAAATATTTCGAAGCCAACTCTGCATTTGGAGAACTTTTTAAAACAACTGTTCCTGTTCCTCCTAATCCTACACTCTCTACCGAGTTACCTTCATACATAGGCATTTTTGCAATTATAATTTTTTTCTTTAAATCTGGCATACTATCTACAAATCTTCCCATATACCACAACGGCATTGTTAAACTTGCAACTCCACCATTATTAACCATCCCAAAAAATTCTTCTGAATGATAAAATCCTCCTGCTGCAACTACTAAAACTTCATCTTTTAATAATTGTTGAATCTCTTTATACAATTGAATTGCTTTAGGATTATCTATATCTGGATTTCCTTGATTATTAATATAATCTGCTTCCATTTGAACTAATGGCGGTAGAATTGCCATTATATCATTTATTTCCACTGCTGCCATTGGCTTTCCCGTAATAGATTTCAATTTATATCCTGCCTCTTTATATTCTTTCCATGTTTTTATTTTATTGTAATCTATACCTGCACTCTCTAAGAGCTCTTTATTGTAATATGTTACTGTTGCTCCTACATGAAATGGTATTCCATAATATTCATTATTTTTAGAATACAAATCAAATCTAGACATAACTAAATCATCTTCTATTCCTTTTATATATTTAGTCATAGGTAAAAATTGAACTTCACCTTCTATTGCTGTCGAAAATTTTCTTAGCTCCAAATCTGCTAAATCTGGCCCTCCTTTTCCTGTTTGAATTGCTATTTGAAGTTTATTATGCATATCATCAAAAGGCATTACACTAACTACTAAATCGATTGGAGTTTCAGGATTCTTTTTATTCCATTCTTTCTCCATTTCTTTATAAAATTTTTCATGTAATGCTTGGAATGTCCATAAAGTAATTTTTTTTGATCCATTTGATGTTTCTGTCTCTTTTTTTCCACACCCCATTATAAATAAAACAAAGAATGTGAAGAGAATTATTATTTTCTTCATACCTCTCCCTCTCCTTTCAATCAAATTTTGTTTTACACTCTACCTTTTTACATTTTCCCAATCTTTCAAAAACCTTTCTATCCCCTTGTCAGTCAATTCGTGTCTCGTCATCGCAATAATTGTCGAATATGGAATTGTTCCTATATGAGCTCCTGCTTTTGCCGCTTCTTTAGCATGCCAAGGATTTCTAATACTAGCTG